>JAGLSB010000490.1 GCA_023135955.1 Bacteroidales bacterium
CATCATTATTGTAATCACCCCATTTCCCAATTCCATATAAGGAGTGTCCAAAATCTATTCCAGTAACTTGATAAAAAGAATTCGTACCATCGTTTTGATAGAGTCTATTTCCATACCAACTGGTAATAAGTAAATCAAAATCTCCATCATTGTCATAATCACCCCATTCAACATAGCCCCGTGTATCGATGTTATAAATTTCAGTAAAACTCCCATCCTTGTTATTAGTATAAACTTTTGATTTGTAGGATCCCTCTATAGAGATACCTGAAATAGCTATATCCAGATAGCCATCACTATTAATATCTGCCCAATCTGTTGCCCCGAATCTGACACTAAAAATGTTATGATTCGTGACCTCTGTAAATGTCTCATCCCCATTGTTTTTA
Source organism: Bacteroidales bacterium (assembly GCA_023135955.1). Taxonomy (GTDB): domain Bacteria; phylum Bacteroidota; class Bacteroidia; order Bacteroidales; genus JAGLSB01. The sequence goes on from JAGLSB010000490.1 coordinate 390, forward strand.
TAGAGCTTTGTGACTGTTTGAAAACTGCCTCCTTCTTCCCCTGTGATCAATAGATCAAGATCTCCGTCATTATCATAATCACCCCAATCCAATGATCCAGAATTAAAGCCAATTAATGAGATTCCCAACTGAGTGAAGTTTCCATTACCATCATTTGCGAAGAATGAAATTTCGCTTGAATTAGCCATAGCAAGATCGATAAAGCCATCGTTATTAAAGTCACCAAAGTCGGCAACCCTATAAAACGTTGATGTAATTGGTAGGGAAGTAAATGTTTCATTTCCTTCATTGCGGTAAAGGTATTTGCTTCCCCCGAGAATAAATATGTCAAGATCCTCGTCATTATCCACATCAACCCAAAAGCTCTGGCTTCTTGTCCCTTCAGCTGATGATAATCCTTTATTTAGTAGTTCAGTGAATAAGCCAGTGGTAATAGTTGTACTGTTTGAACTAATCTCTGTTTGGTATTGCTCACTTCCGCTAGCCCCGCTATACTCGAAAACTTGAATAGTATACGATGAGAACGGATCTAAGCCTGTAATTTGAATAGTAGTCTCTGTGCCTTTGTAAATACAGAACCAACCACTACCCGTAATTTCGGTTCCAACTCCATATTCATTGGATGCTGTGTATGTAGTGTTATTTATTGGGAAAGCATCGCCAGAAGCATCCTTTTTAGCAAATACTATGCAGTTCTCACCATTGCCTCTCATCCAGGAAAGAGAAGCAGTAGCACCTCCAATATCATTTAATGAAAGTCCATATGCCTGACAATCTGAATTATATAAAAAAGAACTTTCTGAAGAGAATGCACTTCCTTTAAAACTATTGTCAACTGATTGAACCTTCCAATAATAGGTTCCTTTCTGTAAATTTCTTAAAATAAAAGTGGTATCTGTCTGAGCATTTCCCATACCAGCATAACGTAGAATCCCATCGGCACTAGAAGATGGATGAATAATATCAGATGAGCCGCTGGAAGATCCCAACATGATATTATATGAAATCGATAATGTATCGGTATTATCTGTAGTAACCGGATTCCATTTCAAAATCATATCCTTCCCGGAGATTTCAGAGGAAAGATTTGTTGGAACATCTGGGATTGGATTTGAAGGCAAAGTGTCATTCTGAAAGATTTTACATATCACAGAACTATTGTCATCTCCTATTAATGCTATATCCAAGTCGCCATCATTGTCGAAGTCGCCAGGAGCAAGGTCCGCCTGGATTAATTCAGGAAGGGTAATCCCTGTAGCATGTTCAAAAGTCTCATCACCATTATTGTAATAGCAAGTGGCAACAATGCTTCCGCAGCAGGAAATATCAAGATCTCCATCATTATCAATATCTCCCCAACTTGCTTCCCCGGAATAAATACCATTGTATATTGCTGTATTGATACTTGAGAATGAATTATCGCCATTATTTTTGTAAACATAAATATAGCCACCACCCGACATTAAAATATCAAGCAATCCATCTTCATTAAAATCTCCCCACTCAGTAGTACCGTAACTTAAACTTGGGAAAATCAGGGTGTCTTGAAGTTCAAATTGGGCATCTCCTGTGTTCTTGTATAGCAAGGTGCTATTTGACGGTTTTGTTCCGCATATAATGATGTCAAGATCACCATCATTGTCATAATCTCCTAGGTCACAATCTCCTTCACCTATCTCTGGGAATATGCAATCATCCAACTTCAGGAATTCAAAATTTCCTTGATTGAGATAGATGTCAGATTCTGTTTTCTTTAATAATACAATGTCGAGGTCTCCATCATTATCCAAATCTCCAATATCAAAATTGCTGCCAGAAGAAAAGGACATGAAAGCAAATTCTTTTTGAGATGTAAAGGTATCATCACCATTGTTCTGATAAATAAGAAGTGATGCAGTATTAAAGCTGCTATATGCATTCAAAACTACATCAAGGTATCCATCATTGTCTATATCATTCCATTTTCCAGTGATTCTATATGATGCGGAAAGGTTTATAATTGCAGGAGTAAAGGGTGTCGGGAGTTCAGTAAATGTCTCATCACCATGGTTCTCATAGATAAAACAGCTTTGTCTATTATCTCCATTAAATCCTATTATAAGTAGATCTAGATCATTGTCATTATCAAAATCACCCCATGCTACAGAACCATTCTTCAATCCTTCAATAGTAAAACCGGTTAGCTCATTAAACTCCTGTCCATGGATAGTATATGTGCTTATAAATAGAAGCAGCAGATAGAATATCACAAGGTTTCCTTTCTTCTGTAGCATAGTTGTGAGTTTTGATCAAGCTCATAAATTACAACAATAAGAAGATGAAGTCAAGCATATTATCTTCATATTTTAAGAGCCTGTTAATTATAATTAGTCAGACATTAAAATAACTCCCCGACTATTTTTTTCTGATCCTGAATATATCCCTTTTATTCGTAATACCTTCCAGCTACTCACTTCGTCCGATCGGAGACGCTCGCTTCTCTCGCTTGGGAGATGTTCACTGCGTTCACTTGGGAGACACTCCCTCCGGTCGTTTGTGAGGCGCTCACTTCGTTCGCTGAGGAGTTATTCCACTATAAGTTTCCTCTCGGTTCTGTAATCTTCCAAAACAAATGTAATTATATACATGCCTTGTCCCTGTCCGCTTAAGTCAACTTGTGCTTTGAAATGACGAGTGGTTTTATCAAACTTAATGTTGAAAATCTCGGCTGCATTTTGTGAGAAGATTCGGGTTATAAGCTCGCCGAAAATTGGGTTGTCCATTTCTATTGTGAATACTCCCGGTGTTGGATTTGGGTAAATTTTTAGGTTTTGGAAAGGATTTTCATCCATACCTGTTCCTAATGGAATCCATAGCGGATCGCTCTTTGCAAAACAGCCTCCCTGGTTCGAAATAATTACTTCGTACTTTCCGAGTTGTTGACCTGCTACATATAGGCATCCATTTGCACCTGCTACCTGAATACCCTCAAAATGCCAACTATAGGTAGTAGCTGAATCGTTGCTGCATGCCAGATACCAAATCACAGAACCTTCTGCAATAATCTCCGGCTTTTCGGGTGATTCCGGATCATGATAAAGTCTAAAAACATCAGACTCAGAAGAACAACCAAAATTATCAACTATTATCGAGTAATCTCCCTCTTTGAGATAATCCTGTATCATAGATTCTGTTTCATTATCGATCAGTACTCCATCTCGTTTCCATTGATAATTATATTGATCTTTCGCCTGATCAACCATTAATGTAATCAATTTTCCCTGTGGACAATCACTTATATCATATCCTGTGCTATTAATAACAGGTTTTGATGGTATTTCATTTACTGTTACATTAACTGAGTTATACGATTCAGCAATGCAACCGGAAGAATTGCTTACATCTAAGGAATAGTTACCAGATATTTTTACTACATAATTATTTGTTAAAATTCCGGTTACAAAACCATTTTGTTTCCAGTGATATGTATAATCAACATTAAAAGGCACACTCAAAACCAGACTATCGCCCTGGCAAAATGTTGTATCTCCTGTGTAATTTATTAAGGGTGATATTGGAACTGATTCAACTTTAACATTAACAGCTAAAGAATTTGATAAACAACCGGCCAGTGTATTTTCAACATCAACTGAATATGCTCCTTTGTAAATTGCTTTGCAGTGGTAGTTAACAGAATCGCTTAGTGGAACCTCGTCTAATTTCCATTGATACTTATAATTAATATTTTCACTTACACAAAGCAAAACATCTTCACCTTCGCAAAACTCTACAGGACCGTTTGCTGAAACAATTACAACCGGATATCTGGCTACTATAACTGATTTTGATATCGTGTCAGAACATCCATTATCACTTGCAACAGAAAGTTTTGCAATATATTCTCCGGCTTGTGCATAATAATGTGGAGCAGGACTCTTCTGATCTGAAATTTGACTATCGCCAAACTCCCAATTCCAGGAAGTAATGTTTAAGCCACTTGTATCACTTAAGTTAATAAATTTCGATGCCTGGCCATGACAAACAGGTTCTACAATGAAATTGGCAAAGGGTTTTGATCTGACAATTATTTGTTCTGTGATCGTATCTGATTCCTGACTTGAAATTACAATTAACTGAACAGAAAAAGTATCGGCTCTTAGATAAATATGACCAGGGTTTGGTAAGCTTGAAGTATTCCCATCTCCAAAATCCCATTTCCATTCTGCTATTGGATCTCCCGAAGTATAACTCATATCTGTAAAACTTGTTTCTGAGCCGAAGCAAACAGTCTCAAACTCAAAATCTGCATTAACCACAGAAACAACAAAACTTTGTTCTTCGGCCCATTCACCTCCGGTAAAACTCTGATCAATTGCCTGAACGCTCCAGTAATAAGTATTACCGGGTATTAGATTCTTAATAATCCCAAAAGTATTACAATGTGCATTACCAATTGCAGGAATATTTCTGTAACCACTTGTCAGATCTGACATTGGAGCCATAATATCGATGGCTCCCGGGGTTGACCCAATTCGCATATTGTAATACAGGCTTCCTTCGGGGCAATCGGGATCGACAGCATTATCCCAAGTTAATTTCATATCATAACCGGCTACCATACTTTGCAAATTGTTTGGTGGTGAAGGTTTCTGATTGGGATAATTAGTATTATTAGTATAGATTTTTGAAACAGGTAAATTAATATTATCCTCTCCTGTTAACAGAATATCCAAATCACCATCATTATCATAATCCCCCCATGCAACGAAGCACCACACAACTCCCTCCAGAGAAATTCCTGTCTGCTCGCTAAAGCTACCATCTGTATTATTTCGAAATACTTTTGCAACTTTGTTACCACTTCCACCTGCGATTAAAAGGTCTGGGTAACCATCATTATTATAATCACCCCAGTCCGCCGATCCACCTGCAACTTTTCTTATATCGGTTCCAATATCGGTAAAACCCAAAGAATCGAGTCCGTCATTTCTGTATATATTTAGCACTTTTTCCGTTGTATAACTATCTTCGCCGAACAATAAGATATCTAAATCTCCATCATTATCTAAATCGCTCTGAGAAATTTTAATATTTGAGGCCGTAGAAAATGAAATGTCTTTTTGTTCGGTAAAAATATTGCCCCTATTATTTACATAGATTCTGAAATTTCCACCATCTGCTAATAAAACATCCAAATCACCGTCATTATCATAATCACCCCAGCCATTGCTTAAAGAGTAACTACTAACAATGTCACCTGAGGTGATGCGTGTGAAGGATTGAGCAAAAAGATTTGATATTAAAAACAACGCAAAAAATGAGATAATTAATAATACTTTCATTTTAATTTCTCCTATGATTAATATCTATTT
>JAGLSB010000491.1 GCA_023135955.1 Bacteroidales bacterium
AGTCGCCCTCGTTCCTCGGACTCCATCGCAAGGACGCGGCTTTAGTAGCGTGGGGGGGGATAAAAAAGTTGGCGGCAAAGCCGCCAACTTTTTTATCCCCAACACCCATGTGCGCTCCGTCTTTGCGAACCGACAAAGGAGGTGAAGCAATCTCGTGTCTTTGCGGGAGCTGCTGAATTCGAACCGACAAAGGAGGCGAAGCAATCTCGTATTGTTTTGCAGGGACTATAACTTTAAAATGGCGTTTAGCGTGAAGTCTATTTCTCAGTGCCAGTATTATAAGATATTTTTGAAAGATAATTATATCTGCGAAGAGCAAATTTCCTAGGGTATTTTCTTAATAGTGTTTCTGCAAAACCCCAAAGTAGAATGGCTAAAACAATTAAAATAGCCAGAGCTACATCATCATTGAAAAATTGTAACAAAATCTGACTGAGAAAAAAGAAAATAATGGTATATGCGACCAGGATTAAACTAGTAATCCGATGAGTGAAACCTAGTTTTAGATAGGTATGATGAATATGACCTTTATCTGGTTTAAAAAGCGCCCGTCCAGTAACTAACCTCTTAATTGACACATGAATGGCATCATATACAGGAACAATAAGCACAGCAAATGCTGTGACAGGTGATATCCCAATATTATCGATTGCACCCTGGCTGATCTTCATAAATCGGATTAAAGAAACAGCAACAATTAATCCTAGCAAAAGTGATCCCGAATCACCCATAAAAATTTTATATCTTTTGCCCCAAATATTAAAAAGAAGAAATGCCGTCAGGGAAGCAATCATTGGTAATGTTAATGACAAATATTGAATATTATTACTATGATAAAAACAATATGAAAAAATACTGAGTATGGTAATACCCAAGCCGCTAGCCAGTCCATCTACACCATCAATTAGATTTATAGCATTGGTTATATAGGCAATAACAAGCACAGTTACCGCAATTGAAAATAATTTGTTCAATTGATTAATAGAGAATAATCCATGAAAATTGTCAATTGTAAGTCCTTGTGTCTGAGTAATAAAAAGAGAAAGCAAAATAATAATAATCAGTTTTCTCCATGGTTTTACCTCAACCAGATCATCTATGAGCCCAACAAAGAAAATCAATGTAGTAGCTATAATTATTGTAAAAGATTGTTGTTTGGTTATACTGGTTATCAATTGAAATGTAATGATGAACCCGGCAAAAATAGCAATCCCTCCTAGTGCAGGCACTGGATTGGCATGAGATGATCTATTATTGGGTTTATATAGTAAGTTAAATTTACGGGCAAATATTACTACAACAGGTACAATAATAAAAGTAATTGCAAAACCCTGCAATAAAGAAAATAGTTGCCAGTAAAAAAGCTGGTCAGTTATGAACAGCAATCCTGTAATCAAGAGCCGTTGGAATTCTATCAGATACATCCGTAATAATCTCTTTTTTTGCTAGATGAAGATAATAAAAAAAATCAAAACTACCACTTATTAACAATTGTTAATAAATATATTCTTAATAACTATGAGAATAAAATCTCTGATTAGAACACATAAATCATCCGCCAAATATTAAACACTACTCCAAAGGTCAATGTTTACGGGCTTTTCGTCCTAGACTGAATAAAATTAATGTTCTTTCCCTCTGCATAGTATGAAGAAAAATTTAACACTAAAAAATTATTTTTCTCTTTAATTCTCTAAGAATCTATACTCCCACCTGAGCATTAATCCATAATTATTTCCGTAAAACTCTCCAATATCTATGCCGAAATCAATATGAAAAGATGAGCCTTCTATCCAAAAGTCTTCAAAAGTTAAGGCAATTAGCAATGAATTATCCTGATATGGAGGATTAAAACTTGTTCCATAGGTTCCCTTATTCACTGAGTGTGTATAAAGTAATTTATAATTCAGCATACTGAAACTTCCTCCTAATCCAAAATGAAGTGCCTTTACACGGTTATTGACAAATTTTCCAATATTTTCGTCTGAATTAGTATAAATTGGCGAGCTAATTAGAGGTGTCCCTATTGTCATAAGTTGGGAGGACCATCCCATTTTATATATCCAATGCGAAAAATAATTATCACCACCATTGGTAGGAATATTATTAATTGTGTCAACTGTTGGAGATCCGCTTTGATAATCTGTAGTCAGATATTCAAAAATAAATTGGTTAACAATGTTTTCTTTATTATTTGTTTTGAAGGAAAAACCATATAAACCATCGGGTAGGTTACGGAGTTTTCTTCCACTATTATCATCAAAAATAGATTCCCAATAAAACCCAGCTTCATAATCATTTATTTTATAATCGATCCTGAAATTATAGCTTCCCAGATGATTTCCAGCAGCATTGATTTGCTCTCCTAGAACGATGTCGTCTTTGGTACCGTTGGCAATAAATACCATCAATAAAGTATGAAAATCGTTTGCGAGTTGTCCATAATAATCTGAGTATCCTCCCCACTGAGCAAAATGATGCAATCCGCCGGTTATTCGAATAGGCAAATCTCCTCCACTTCTCACCATTAACCATTTATGATGCAACCATACATCTTTTATTCCGGGGTAATCATCGATCCAGCCATGGGACATTCCTCCATTGAATTGCATATATCCGGAGGTGTAAGGAACATCTATGTAATTAAAAGTGGAAAGGGAAATTTCAGGAAGAGGGCGGGCGTTACCTGACCACAGAATCCCGCCGCTTCCCAGATTATGATCCTGCACTCCTAATATTTTTCTTTTCGATCCGGCCTCAAACTTTAAGAAATGAAATTTTAATTCAGCATACCACTCTTCAAAATAAAAATCAGAATGATTATTCAGCCTTCCAATTGTAGACAATCCGTAACCGTAATCAAAAACTTTTTCCTTATCAACCTCTCGCTCAATGCTTAATCTCCCAAATGCCTG
>JAGLSB010000492.1 GCA_023135955.1 Bacteroidales bacterium
CCATTTTCAACCGGTAATAAAGATGAAATAATATTTCTGTCCAGGTCGCTCTCTACCATCCTGAGCCTATTTCCATCCATATACCATAAACCCTCCTGAAAAGTACCAATCCAATGCCTGCCATTGGTATCTGTGCTTAATGATTTAATACGATATATAGGAAAGTTGACTTTAGGTTCAATGTCAACAAAGATGTTTTTATCAGGATTAAAGGATATTAATCCACTTGTTTCACTTCCCACCAGAATATTACCATTTCTGTCTTCAGTAAAAGATGAAATAACGCTATTTGAAATGGGTACATTATTTTTTGTGATGATTACATGAGGGAATTTGTAATTTAAATCACTGTAATAGGCTAGTCCGCCTGACCATGTGCCTAACCATATACAATCATTTCTATCAAGGTATAATTCATATATACTGTTATGTGGAAGCCCATTATAAGGAGTGTGCTTTATAGTATGGTTTCCTTCTGCATTTATAACAGTTATCCCTTCATAAGTACCTATCCAGATTTCACCATTTTCTCGTGAAATAATTTTTCGAACCCAGTTGTTCGTAATGTGTTTACTGCCTGAATACTCTTTCCTGTATCTTGTTTTAAATTCACCATCGATACATACAACTTCAATACCACTATTTTCTACTGCAACCCATATAGAATTATTTATATAACTCAGGGTATTTATTGCACCAGATTGAGAATGGTAGATAAGTCGAAACTCTGAAATTGAGGTAGTATTAATAAAAACTTGTCCGGATGTATTTCCAACATAAATACGATTGTCTTCATTACGCCCAAGATAGCTAATATCGGCTGTATCCTCTCCGATCTTAACTTTCTGAAGTACCAGATCGTCCATATTAAAAAAGTACAATTGCATATTTATCACGATGAGATACTTATTGTTTGAGTATTGCACAATTGAACTTACATTCATGGAATTAAGGTAATTGTTACTTTCTTTTAAATGAAGACGAATGAAAGAATTGCTCAATTCATTGAAATAGCAAATTCCATTATCGGTACAAATCCATATCCTGCCAATACTATCTTTGTAGAGATTAGTTATTATATTTGATGGGGGTGAATCATTTTTCTGGGGATCGAAATTGTATTTGGTAAATTGAGCGGTATTATAATAATACAGTCCATTAGAGCATCCAAACCATACAAATCCGTAATTATCTTCAACAATGCTATTTACCGCATTAAATGAAAAACCAACATCGGATGAAACCTGTTCGAAGAAGTAATCTTTATTTTCCCCAAAAACTGGTAAAGTAATGAGGAGGGTTGAAATGAACAATATGATATATCTCATAAAATATTATTTTTTCAAATGTAGCAAAGATTGAAGAAGCTTAAAAACAATAATTTGGATATTGAACGTATGTCTTACATCGCAACATACGTTCAGTTTTGACCATATAATTACAAACAATGATAAAGAAATAATAATATAATATACAAATAATGAATTAATATTGTATATATAAAAATAGGTTAATTTAAAATACGATGAATATCTACTTATAAAATATGCTTATTAATCAAACCAATTAAATAATCTATTATGAGAAAAATTTACATTTTATTATTAGGTTTTTTTATAGCCTTGCAAGTAAATGTGCTTGCACAGCCGGAACAGGATAACACAGACTATAAACTTAATATCCCGGGGCTTAATGTTCCGTCTTTGGTTTTTACCGAATTCAGGGGAGATGTTAATGATTTTTATTACCTTGAACTTAGCAATGTAGGCCAAGAAGACATTGATTTAAGTAAATTTGGTATTATATCCGCATTTACTTACACAGCCCTGCGGGTATTAACTGATAGTTTGGTGACTTTGGGTAATAAATTTTCTGATGTGCCACTATCCGGAACACTTGCTGCGGGAGAATCATATGTGTTAACAAATGTTTGGGATGCATTTTATGAAGATGGTTTACCAAGGCACAGTGTTGCACTGTTAGATGTAGCCGATAGACTTTTTCATCAGGAAGAAGCCAATACCTACGAATTTCTAAACAAACCCGAATGGGAAGCTTATGCCACCGATAGTGTAACTGAACCCAATTTTGTAGTTGCTATGACGGGATCGAGTGGTTATTATTTGAAATATATATTTATTAATAATGAGGGTAACCCGGATTCTACATTGGTAGATAATGTTAATATTTCATATGACCCCTATTTAGTAAATGGCCCTGAATGGGGTCAGGGAAATTTACAATGGCCGGTTGCAGGTATTACTGATGCTATTGCCAATTATATTTTGGTTAGAAAGTCATCCGTTACTCAAGGATCAATTGATTGGCATCTATCACGTGGAACCGACCTGGCAACTTCAGAATGGCTGCCAGTTCCGGTCAACTATAGTCAATTCGATGTATTTACTACGATAGGAACTCATGGCAATTTTTCATTAGATTTTGTTGCTGAAAATCCTGAAAAAGTAATTATTAACGAAACAGAAAATACCATAACATTACCATGGGAAGTTGTTGCCGGAGATGCCGTTTGTCGTGAGTTAACATTAGGTGATGGAATGAGTTGGTCATATGAGCAACATCCCGATAATTTTGCTTCTACTACCGTTAAAACAGGAGATACTTTAAGCCTTTATGCTTTAGGCGACGACATTGAGAAAATTGATTTATCGGTTATTGTTACCCCTCCAACTACTGATCTGGCTGTTGCATATTCAAAGAAACAGGCCTTTGAAGTTCTGGAACTGGATGAAGTAGTAGATGTTAACTGGCTGGCAGTATATGAAACTACCCAGGGTCTTGATACAGATTCGATCTATAATGTTCCTTTTGCAACACCTGTAGATACATTATTTAAATATCTTGAAAAACCTGAAAAAGCAAATTGGGAAATAGTTTTTGCAGGAAATGAAACAAGAGCCGATCTTAAAGAAGGTGATGTTCTGAAAGTTACTTCAGAAGATGGTGCAGTTATTAAAGAATATATAATAAAGGTTGATGAATATGAAGAAAACACTAATGCCAGGTTGAGTATGATATCATGGCCGGGTGTTGATTTAGATGTTTATTGGGAGAATTGGATCACAGATACAATCCCCGGTTTCAGTCCAAGTATCAGCAGCTATTTCATTAAGCTGGCGGAAAATGCAAAAGCTATACCTGCACTTCAGTTTAAAGCGGAGGATGTAAATGCCAGTATTGATGTTGTTCGGGCAATCGATATTAATGGTTCTATAGATCAAAGAACAACAACAATTACAGTAACTGCTGAAGACGGTGAAACCACACAAATCTATACAGTATTATTCGAGCTGAAAAGCAAAGCCCTGCAGCCAAACTTTGCAGAGCCCTTTATATCAGAGATAGCGATGGGGACAGAGTTTACTTATAACATTGAGATATACAATCCGGGTAATCAGGAGCTCGATTTAAATCGTTACATGCTTGTTTCAGGTACTGCAGATGGGAATTTACAAGATGCAGTAGGAAGATTAGGTAACGTCGATTTGGTCAAGCTCAACAATCATAGAATATACGAACACCATTACGTTCCCGGTATGAGGTTTAAGCATGATGAAGATGCTGTTGCCTGGGGAGCTGAAAAGGGATTTTTAATTCCCGATAATGTAACTAATACTATTGTTAAACCTGGTGATGTATTTCTTGCTGGCTCTATTAACGATGGTGGGTGGCCCGGAGGAAGATTCTATCCTGACAGATATTATGAAGGATTTACAGATATCGGTATTCATGGCGAATTATTTGACTTTATCTGGTATGGCTGGTCCAATGAAGAAGTGGATACTTCTCCTATCGATGAAATAAACGATCAATATAATCTAAATCCGTGGGGTACGAAACTTCACCGATACAGAACGGTTTCATATTTAGACTTTAGAACCCTTTCCAGTCCTAACTCAAGTCTCTTTTTACTTAAAATCATGAATGACTCCATTCTTGATGGATCAAAAGATGTGACAGATCCTGAAGACTACATTATTGTTGACAGATTACAGAAAGATCTTAGTCAGGATAAATTTTGGTTAGCCGGAAGGGATTTGACTACTCCAAACTGGAATGGCTGGATCGTTGGAAGAAAACCGGATGTTTGGAAAGGTACAACAGAACGCGCGGAAGGTTTTGGAGATGATTTTGGGCAAAGTGCTGAAAATTCGGAATATATTGTTTTCAATAAAGGCGATTCAGCCAGAGTAAGATCTGATTTCTGGGATGGTTTAGGATGGCACAGTATGGATGAAATAACTGTATATATTTCTATGGTAACATCCACAAAATTGATTGTCACAAACGGCTATGAAGGAGAACAAACTATTACCGGTGATTTATCAGGTATAACTGTAGAATCTATTTCGGCATTGCTTGATAAAGCTGATCCCGGTCAAACATTTGTATTTTTAAACGGAGCAGATACTTTAAGCAATAATGATGCTGTTGCGGCCGATATGAAATTAATAGTGAATTCTGCTGATCTTAGAAATTCAACGAGCTACACCCTGATTGATTCCCCGTTAGATGCTGATAATTTGTTGGTTGCAGTTGATGGTTCAGGTCTTACAGTTACATTATCGGGTAATCAGGGTACCGTGGCAGGAGTAACTATTGGTTCTTCAATAAGTTCATTGCTTGACAACCTTACAGTGCCTGAATTGGCTGTTTTGAATGTAATAGATGATGATGATAATTTGATACCACTGGAAGCTACAAACTTCGATTCTGTTATGATTGAAATGATTGTTGGTCCTAATGTTTTCTTTGAAGTGATTGCAGAGAATGCCGATATAGCTATTTATAGTCTCGACTTTGGACTGGAAGCCAGCGATGCTTACTTGCTTTCAAACGTTTTCAACATCGATATAAATTATTATATTGTTGATGATGTTCCTGTGGGAATTAGCGTGGATGCTATCCTGGATTTAGTATTCCCCAATGAGAATGCTACAATCAAGATAACTGACAAAACAGGTTTCGAGCGTACTTCAGGACAGTTGAACTTAGACGATTTAATTGTTGTGACATCTGCTGATCAGAGCGTTACTCAAACTTACTATCTGAATTTCATAGACGAGATCAATCCTGATTTAGGAGATAACAGGTCACCGACCGTAAGTGTTTCAGGTGTTACAACAGTTGAGCCCGGAACGCCCGTAACATTCACTGCAACAGCATCTGACGATAACCATGGAGGATCAACCTTATCTTACCTGTGGGAGATCACATCAGGTGATGCCGGCTCCGTTTCAATTGCCACCCCGGATCAGTTGTCAACCGATGTTACTTTTAGTACTTCAGGATCTTTCGATCTGACCTTTACTGGATCAGATGGTGAATTAAGTGCAAGTGTTGTTAGTACTATTTTTGTGGCATATGTTGGAATTAATCAATTTGATAACTCATCAATCAGGATATATCCAAATCCGGCGAAAAGTAATCTTTTTGTTGAATTTGATAATGGAATAAATTCATCTGCCAGATTACAAATAGTTGATATGACGGGTAAAGTTGTTTATAACAAGTTGCATTTTGATGCAAAAGCGAATATCAATCTTGAAAATCTGGAAAATGGAATCTACTTTATGTCAATAGAGATAGACAACCAGATTTCAGTTTATAAAATAAGTAAAATGCACTAATCATATAATAAGAGTGTTGATAATGGCCGTCTCAATGGTATCATTGAGACGGCTTTTTTTTGATTGTTTCCCCGATTTCAATTCTGGATTCGAATACATACAAGGGATATTATATATCGAATAAATGAATTATTCATAAAAAAACTGAGTAGTTAAACATAATATGTTACTCATAAACATAGTAGTATAAAATGAAAAAAAATAGAATGAACTATAAATCCAAAAGTGCAGTTTTGCTTTCATTTGCCGCTTTTTTAATGACGGTAATAATATGTTTAGAATCGTGCCAAACAAATTTGGACCCCCTGGAATGGGATAATCAGGAGGCGATGCTTAAAGCACTGGAATGGCAGGAAGCCAACCCCATTTTTGCCAAGGACCCAAGCGACTGGACCAACGGAGCATATTATACAGGTGTATCTAAAGCACATCAAAGTACAAAAGATGATAAATACTTAAATGCATTGATTCAAATGGGCATTCGTAATGAATGGAAGCCCTGGGAACGATTTTATCATGCCGACGATTTAACTATTTGTTCATCATATCTGTATCTCAGGTCACAAGGTGTTGATGGAGTTGATCTTCAACCGACAGATACTATTATTCAACAACATTTATATAAACCTCATCCATGGAAAGAAGGTAACAAGGATGTGGTTAAGCAGATTTTATGGTGGTGGTGCGATGCGTTGTTTATGGCGCCCCCTGTATTAACAACCTATGCTAAAATGAAGAATGATCCAGTCTATCTGGACATGATGCATAGATATTACATGAAAACCTATGAATTGCTTTTTGATGAAGAAGAAAACCTGTTTGCAAGGGATCTAAATTATGTTTGGAAAGGTGATAGCACTGATGTAAAAGAAGCCAATGGAAAAAAAGTATTTTGGTCCAGAGGAAATGGCTGGGTGATAGGAGGCCTGGCGCTCTTATTGGAAGACTTGCCATCTGATTATGAAAACAGAACCTTTTATGTAGATTTATATAAAACTATGGCTGGTCGTTTATTGGAGATACAACCTGATGACGGGCTCTGGAGAACCAGCCTGCTGTCTCCCGAATCTTTTGATCATGGAGAGGTTAGTGGCAGTGGTTTTTACACCTTTGCTTTAACATGGGGTATCAATAATGGCATTCTCGAAAAAGAGACGTATGAACCTGCAGTAACAAAAGCATGGAAAGCGTTAAGAACTTGTCAGAAATCCGATGGGATGGTTGGTTGGGTTCAAAACATTGGTGCAGAACCTAAACCGGCAAGCCATGACAGCTGGCAAAATTATGGTACAGGAGCCTTTTTGCTTGCAGGTAGTGAAATAATTAAGCTTAATGAAAAAAATAATCAATAGCATTATAATGAAAACTTTTGTAATGCTGATCCTGTTCAACACTATACTTGTTACAGGGCAAACCAAGCAAGATACTACAATTGTCGACTATTTTACCGACAACGGGTTCAGCAATGCAGTTGCAACCATACAGCATCCGGTAGGTGAATATTACAAGGGTGTGACCTATGTTACCTATCAGGGCCCGCTAGAGGATCCTTATGTGGCAGCGTATAGCCATACATCAAATACATGGTTGGGGCCGTTTAAAGCAGGAGTGAGCGTCCTTGGAAAGACATCAGGCGCGAAGATTGATAATCATGGCAAACCTGCGATGGTCATTGACAACGCAGGCTATATTCATCTCGTATTCGGCGGTCATGGCGGTCTGCCCAGTCATGGCATAAACCCACTTGGCGATATACACAATGGTAAACAGATTCATGTGGTTTCAAAGAGGCCACAAGATATTTCCAGCTGGGAAGTGCTTGATAACATCCCTCCATTCGGCACCTACAACCAATTTGTGAAAATGGATAACGGTGACATCTATCTGTTTTATCGTCACGGTGCCCATCGCAGCAACTGGGTCCATCAGATATCAACTGACAATGGCAGAAGCTTTGCGCCGCCAGTGTCTGTACTTATGACCCAGCTACGTACCGATAAGCCAGGCATTAACGACTCCTGGTATGCATGGTTCACCAAAGGAGATGGTAAGGAGATAATCGCGGC
Organism: Bacteroidales bacterium; assembly: GCA_023135955.1. Lineage (GTDB taxonomy): Bacteria > Bacteroidota > Bacteroidia > Bacteroidales > JAGLSB01. The sequence continues at coordinate 7,718 of JAGLSB010000492.1, forward strand.
TTACAATTATCACCTTTGCCGGGAGGATTCAGCTACCCATAATGGCGAACGCCATAACGGCTATTATATGGTGATGGATACCGATGACCATGTATGGCGCAATGTAAAAGGGGAAAAGCTCACCGTGCCTGTAACCAAAGAACATGCTGATAACATGACATTGGTGGTTAATACCGGGGATCTATGGACAGTACTAGGGACTGCAAGCCTGGATCAATCGGGCAATCCCCATGTTACCTTTAACATCGGTGAGCATATGGGCCTAAGGCATGGGGGACCCAAGCAAGTGAACCATTATCGCTGGACAGGTCAAAATTGGATCGGTGGGGTTAGTACAGCTCTGCCGATAGCAGTAGGCGATATGCTGATCTCATCTCCAACTGAAGTGAGCTTATTGCTTGCCCATAAGGACGCCGGAAGCGGCGAAGTGGCATGGTGGCATAGCATGGATGGCGGACTAAGCTTTACGAAAGGTGAAGTTTTGATAAGTCGTGACAATACCAGTTTCATGATCACATCAATGATCCGAAACGCTCATCCCGATGCACGTGTAATTGCCGCAGGAAATGATAAGTCTAATGCCGGCAACTATAGAAAGCTCTATTTGCTCGGCGATAACGGGCCTGTTAAACGATTGAAAACAGAGGCAGATAATCTTGTCGATTAATATGACCGGCTATTCTGACAAAAAAACATTTCTCAGTTAACCGGTAGCATACACAATACAAAAGTGACACAATAAAAAATAATAGATTAATAACTATCAGATTCATGCCTGCTAAAGTTCAAATTTGAATTCAGTATTACTAATATGAAGCGCCTCAGTACTATATTAATCCTTTTTAGTTTGCTGCTTGTATTGACTGTTCATGCAGCTATAGCCCCCCGGACTTTTGTCTCATCAAATATGCTTTTGAAACGAAATGCAGCAACTCCATCGCTTGAGTTTGAGAATGTCAGGCAATGTGCCGAAAGCATTTACGAAAATGCTTTTAATGTCCTTAAAAATAATGAAGACTGGGAATTGAAATTTGAGGATATTTGTACCGGAGACTGGACACAAAACTGGACATTAGATGGTTTAGTGGCAAAGGTTGAAAACACTGAAAAGGGTATGCATTTTTCAGCCGGCCCTGAGTTTAAAAATGATGCCCACCATGCAGTATTATGGACAAAACATTCTTTTGAAGGGGATGTAAAAATAGAATACGATTATATCCGGACAGATTCAGAAACCAGTTGTGTAAATATACTTTACATACAGGCTACTGGCAAAGGTGAAGCTCCTTATACAGAAGACATATATACGTGGAGGAAATTGCGTGAAATACCGGCCATGCGCACTTATTATGAAAATATGAATGCCTTGCATATCAGTTATGCTGCTTTTGTGAATACAGCAGATACCTCATATTATGTTCGCGCAAGACGTTATCCCAAACCTGAGCAAGACTCCTTTGATGTAACAAAAATTTCTCCTTCCTATGACAACCAGGGATATTTCAAAACCGGAGAAAGCTATCATATTTCAATAATTAAAACCGGAACACAACTTTTCTTTAAAATGGAAGGAAAAGATAATTCGAAGTTATTTTCATGGGATTTGTCTGAAACAGAACCGGTTTCCGGGGGGAGGATAGGTTTGCGACATATGTACACACGTTCTGCAATCTATAAAAACTTTAAAATTTACTCAAAAAGTGACAGATAGTTGATTCAATCAGGACATTATCGATTAAACACAGATATAATTTTAAAAAGACAATAATTAATGAATATTCAAAAAAATAGTCACGATAAGCAATTTTTTTGGATTAATGGTTTTGGATGAATTGGATAATCTTGCCGAAAAAGAAGAGAATAAAGATATTGTTGTTCAAATGGCTGTGGATTTAAGAGAAAAATGGGGTGATAATTTTTTACACGACAATGAAAAATAAGCAATTATATGAAATTTACTTAAAGCGAAAAAAATGAAAACTTATGCAACACTAATAATCCTATTCAACACTTTGTTTCTTGCTGGACAATCCTCAAAAGATCCTGCCATTGTCGATTATTTCACCGACAATGGCTTTGGCGCAGCAGTTAAAACAATGCAGCATCCGGCCGGTGAATACTACAAAGGAGTGACCTATGTATGCTTTCAGGGTCCGCTTGAGGATGCCTGGGTGGCAGCGTATAACCATGCGACAAATAAATGGTCAGGACCCTTTAAGGCGGGTGTTAGCAAGCTTGGTAAAACACCAGGTGATAAGATTGACAATCATGGCAAGCCAGCAATGATCATTGACAATGAGGGCTATATTCATATTGTATTCGGGGGACACGGTGGTATGCCCGAGCACGGACCAAACACTTTGGGCAATACACACAAAGGAGATATGATTCATGTGGTATCCCAAAAACCACAAGATATCTCCAGATGGGAAGTACTTGATAACATCCCACCCTTTGGCACATACAACCAGTTTGTAAAAATGGACAATGGTGATATCTATCTGTTTTACCGTCACGGTGCCCATCGCAGCAACTGGGTCTATCAAAAATCAACCAACAATGGTCGAAGCTTTGAGCAGGAGGTGTCCATCCTCAAGCACAAGATTCAGGATGATAATCCGGGAATTCACGACTCATGGTATTGTTGGTTCACAAAAGGACAAGGTGAAGAGATTATCATGACATACAATTATCATGTTTGTAAAGATTTAAACCACGATGGCGAGCGCCAAAATTGCTATTATATGGTGATGAATACAAATGACTACACTTGGAGAAACGTAAAGGGTGAAGTATTGACAGTACCTGTAACCAAAGCTCATGCTGATAAAATGACATTAGTGGTTGACACGGAAAATAAGTGGACCACGCGTGGAACGGTACGCTTGGATCAGGCAGGCAATCCACATCTTACCTATAATGAAGGTGAGCATATGGGTCTAAAGCATGGTGGTCCCAGGCAAGTGAAATATTACCGTTGGACAGGCCAAATGTGGGATGGTGGGTACGACACTAACCTGCCAGTAAGCGCAGTTGGCGACATACTCATTTCATCTCCAACCGAAGTTAATTTATTGCTTGACGGCCGTGGAGAGGTGGCCTGGTGGCATACTACCAACGGCGGACAAAGCTTTACGAAAGGAGAAGTTTTGATCAGACAAGAGAAAACTAATTTTGCGATCACATCGTGGTTACGAAACGCCCATCCTAATGCTCGTGTTGTTGCCGTTGGGAAGATTGGTAGTAGCGACTTCAGAAAGATGTACCTTCTTGGCGATGAAGGACCAGTCAAACGGCTGAAAGCTGAGGCGGATAAGCTCGACGATTGATAAGGCAGATATATTCAAGGAGAATAAGCTCCTTTGGTCATTAATAATAATTTATCTAACCTGAATGCAAAAGCCGGGGCATACAGCTGAGATAAAAGTTAAAACATAATTTATGAAAAAGCATTTTGTTATACCGTTAATGTTCTTGTCTTCAATCGTTCACTCTCAAAATAAGCCGAATGTATTGTTTATTGCCATTGATGATTTAAATGATTTTGTGAATTGTATGAATGGCTCGTTGCGAGCGCATACTCCCAATATTGATAAACTAGCCAAAGCAGGCACGCTATTTACAAATACGCATTGCCAGGCACCCATTTGCGGCCCTTCACGAGCCAGTATTATGACTGGTTTATACCCATCTACCAGTGGGAATTACTTGCAATTGAGTGACAAAGACATTGTAAAGTCAAACAAGGTCACACAGCAGGCCATTTTTATGCCCGACTATTTTGAACAGTACGGTTATAAAACGATGGCCGTGGGAAAAATTTATCACAATGGAGATGGTGCTAATACATTTGATGAATATGGAGGCAGATTTTCATGGTTTGGGCCCAAGCCGGAGGAAAGATTCAATTACGATCCGGAAAAGATTGAAAAAAAAGTAGGTTCTACACAAACCGATTGGGCAGCCTACCCTGAGCATGACAGTTTGATGACCGATTATCAAAGTGCCAGATGGGCTGTTAATCAGTTTAAGCAAAAACATGACAGACCCTTTTTTATGGCTGTGGGTTTTGTTCGACCACATGTTCCATGGTATGCCCCTCAAAAATGGTTTGACAGGTACCCTTTGGAACAGATCAAAACGCCACCTTATAATCCAAATGACTTCGATGACATACCGCCTATGGGACAGCGTGTTGCAGAAGTACCTATGATGCCAACCACCGAAGAATTGATTAAAACAGATGAATGGAAAGATGTGATCAGGGCGTATCTTGCCTGCATTACTTTTGTTGATGCTCAGGTTGGAAAAGTGTTGGAGGCACTGGAAAACTCGGAATATGCCGACAATACAATTGTTGTTTTGTGGTCTGATCATGGCTATCACCTGGGTGAGAAAAACCGATTTGCAAAACAAGCCTTATGGGAACGGGATACCCGTACTGTTTTGATCTTTAAATATCCCAAAGGCAAAAGAAATCAAATATGCAATGCACCTGTTCAGTTGCTTGATATATATCCGACACTAACTGATTTGTGCGGGCTACCTGAATATAATCTTGCCGAGGGTAATTCATTAACACCTTTTTTAGAAAACACAAATGCAAAAGTGTCTAAACCGGCACTATCGTTTTATGGGGTTGGAAATGTTGCCGTGAGAAACGAGCGTTATCGACTTTTGCAATATGAAGACGGCTCAATTGAATTTTACGATATGTTAGAGGATCCCAATGAATGGAAAAATCTGGGTAATGATAAAAACCATCAGGATGAAATAAATAAGCTCAAGACTTTTATCCCGAAAAGCTGGGCGCCCTTATCAAAGTTCTCAGCTTACAATATCAATGCCTATTTTAAGGAAAAAATCTCATCCAATAAATAATTGAAAAAAACTTTATATAGT
>JAGLSB010000493.1 GCA_023135955.1 Bacteroidales bacterium
ATAATTGAAAAAAACTTTATATAGTATATATTTAATTTTAAGTACAATAAATATTGATGAACAGAATAAGAACTTACCCGGCTTTTTGATTTTTTTTAACCTTAAAACCAAATATTTGAACAAATAATTCAGATTGAGTAATAAGTTCAATTTCTGACAGAAAATTTCAAAAATTAATAGTGTATTTACAATTTATATCCTGCGTTTGCACTAATATTGTACCTGGAGTAAAAGGTCTGAATAATAAAAGACTAAATGAATTTGAGAATGAATAAAAATTATAAAGCATTGAGGGTAAAGAGCGTAATCCTGTTTATACTTTTTTCAGGCTTTTTAACCTCCTGCGAGGATAAATATGATAAGATAGAAAAGTATCAGGCACCTGAATGGCTGGTTGGGAAAATATATACTCAAATCAACGACATTTCCGATTTATCAATGTTTGCACAGTGTATTGCTGATGTTGGTTATGATACTATAATTGACAAGTCTGGTACCTATACAGCATTTGCGCCTAACAATATGGCATTCGAAGCCTACTTCAGGGAGAAATCTTATATAAGTGTTGATGACATTCCATTTGAGGAAAAACTACGATTGGTTAAATTTCATCTGATTCAAATGCCATGGAATCTGGATCAATTACAGGGATTGTCATCTAAGGGGTGGATCAATGTGTTAGATGTGTCCAATAATAAACCATTTGCATTTAAACGTCAGACTCTACTAAAGAACGACAACAAGAGTTATTGGGTTGAGCTTATTACTGAAGGAGGAAGTGAATATACTATTGTGCCTGAAAATGAAAGCTATAAAAAGATTTTCGCGTATTCGAATTCACGAAAATATGCCCCGCTGTTTTTCGATGATTTTCTCGATGCAGCTGATTTAAGCGGTAGAGATTACTCATTTTACTTTGATCGGGAATATCTGCCCGGCAACTTCTATTTTGCCGGAGGGATGATGGTGGGTGAAGAGATATATGCTGATAATGGCTTCATTTATATGATTGATAGAGTGATTGATCCTCTGAGAAATGCAGAAGAGCTAATGGATGAAGGTCAGGGAACATATTCATATACAGAGTTTAAGGATCTTATAAATTTGAACTCTGAATTAACATTTAATAGCAGTGCAACAACTGCTCAGGAAGGTGCAGACAGGGGCGAGGAAGTAGAAGAATTATATGATTTATCCTATCCGAATTTAATTTTTGATATAAATCAGGAGTTAACCTGGAATCCGGGTTCCGGAGATGCATACAAATACACAATTGAATTTCATAATGGAATAGTTGTCCCAACAAATGAAGCTTTTAATCAGTTTGTAAATGATGTATTAACCGGCCCGGGAAAGAGATCCGATCTCAGTCAGATACCCGCTAATATTAAAAGATTGCTGGTGAATGGCCACATGACCGATCAACCGGTTTATGAACAAGATACTAAGAATGGATTCTTTAATGCCAACGGAGACTATATTACCATCGATGAATCAACAATCATTCAAAAAAGTTACGGTAGTAATGCTACTTTTATTGGAGTAGATAAGGTGATTACTCCGAAAGCTTTTTCAAGTGTTTCAGCTCCATTGTATCTGAATCCCGATTTTGAGACCTTCCTGGCGGCATATGAAAAAGCGAAATTATTACCAGCTCTAAAGAATGAAGTCATACAATTTACAATATTTGCAATCAAAGACCAGACACTGGCAAATGATATGTCTATGGAAGTTATATGGTCAGATTCGAGAAAGGACAATTTTACAATTAAGGGGCTCGACCGATCGGATGTCCCCGAAGACCCTACAGCTCCTCCTGGAAAGTGGGTTACCAGATCGCGGGAGGATATTACCTTTTATATGAACGGTTTAATTGCTATTGACCAGCATGAGGGGGTGGCAGAAATAGAATTCCTGGAAACTCTGGATGGACGACATATTATTATTGACAATAACAACTATACCATTTCCGGTGGTGAGTCTTCGCGTTTTGGATATAATGGCGACTCAGCCATTATAGTTGATTTTACTCAGGTTAGCGGCGATTTTTATAATGGAGAAGTTTACGAACTGAATGGCTGGCTTAGTTATTCTCAGTATGACCTACATTCTAAATTGACTGACACTAAATTTTTAGAACATTTAAAAAGAGCTGGCCTGGCTTCCGAATATGAAATTTATGTTACTAATAATGTGGATAGATATACACTTTTCCTTCCCTCTGACAATGCTCTTGACGCATTTCAGGCTGATACATTAGCCGGTGATGCTTTAACATCCTTCCTGAAGAGTCATTTTCTAAAGAATGAATTGATTTTTACTGATGGAAAGAAACAACAGGGGTATTATAATACAATGAGTAAAGTGAACAGCGGGACAGGATTCAGATACCAGGAATTGAATATTTCTCCGGGGCACGATGAGATTTCTATACTTTACAGTGATGGTGATTTGTATTATAAAATTGAGAAAGAGAGTGGTGTTACCAATATTATTACTACGGTTTCTGAGCTTGAAGGACACTATAAAACAGGTACTGTGATTCATAAAATTGATACCGTTCTTGTTGCATACTAAAAAAACGGAATGAATCATCTTTGATAATAATTTTTTAGACTAATGAGACATCTTTATTTACTATTGTTTTTATGCACTTTATTTACGCTGAGTGCCAGTGCACAAGGGCATGTTGTCAGGGGGAAGATTACAGATGAGAATGGGCAGGGAATACCCGGAGCAACTATTATAGAAGTGGATGCCAATGACCGGGTCATAAACGGATCAATATCAGATTATAATGGTAACTATTCAATGAAGTTTACCAGAGCCGACGCAATTGCTAAATACAGTTTCATAGGGTATAAAACCATAGTAGAAAATATTAATGGCAGAACTGAAGTCAATGTCCAGCTTGGAGTTGATGCAACTGAGCTGGAGGAAATTGTAATTGTGGGTAAAGGTCCAAGTTCATCATTAACCGGTGTTGCTGAACGTGACCGAACCGGTTCTTCGGTAAATATAAAAATGGATGAATTGATTGGCAGCAGCGTTATCTCAGTTGGAGATGCATTGCAGGGTGAAGTAGCCGGTTTGGATATTATGTCGGGGGGAGGCCCCGGGAGTGGTTCGAGTATAGTAATCAGAGGACTGGGTAGCCTGGGTAATAGTAATCCCCTGGTTGTAGTTGATGGAATTGCTCAAAAAGTATCCACCAGTGATATCGATTTTGGTTCTGCTGATGCGGAGGATATCGGTTTGCTTGTTAGTGTTGCACCTGAAGATATTAAGTCAATCAGGGTATTGAAAGATGCTGCAGAAACTGCTATTTGGGGCTCTCAGGGAGCCAATGGGGTGCTGGAAATAGAAACTCGTAGTGGAATCAGGGGGAAGACAAGGTTTGATATTAGCTATAAAAGCTCTTTGGCAATTGAGCCTCCAACCATCCCAATGTTGAATGGAGATGAGTATTTGATGTTACAGCATGAAATGTGGCATAATGCGAATGGTATTTTTCAACTTCCTGATGAAATAGCTTACGACAGAGATTTTATTGATTACTATAATTATTCTCAAAATACCGATTGGATTGGAGCAATTTCAAGGACGGGGAAGATTGATGACTTTGGTTTCGGGATGACAGGTGGAGGTGATAAAACATCATATTATGCTTCAGTGAATTATCAGAATAATATTGGTACCGTAATAAATACATCCAATAGAAGATTAACCAGCAGGATCAATCTGGATTATAAAATTTCTAACAAACTGACATTAACAACAAGAATCAGCTATGTGAATATCTTTAAAGAAGATAACTGGAGATTAAATGATGGAAGTGCAGATTCAGAATCAAATAATGGAATTCGTAGAATTGCATATGCAAAGGCACCAAATATGGCTATATATGAGCACGATTCAGAAGGTGTTAAATCGGATGAATTCTTCACTCCCATTACCAGCTACCAGGGAGACGGAACATTTTATTATAATCCGGTTGCAGTTGGTGAATTAAGTGAAAATGATATTTCTCAGAATGATTTTCAGACTAACTTTGTTTTGACTTACAGAGTTAATAACTGGATACGGCTGAAAGAAACTGTCTCGTTTCAGTTTCAAAATATCCAGAGATCACAATTTCTGCCTTATACAGCTATTGGAGCCAGGTGGCTGGATACTAAGAATAACTGGGCTTCTGAAAGAAATACCAGTGGGACACTCTTAACAACAAGATCTTCAGCATTATTAACACCAATTACTACTAAAACCCATCACCTTCAGGCTACTTTACTCTGGGAAACAAACCAAAATGTTGATGAATATATTCAAACAAATACAGGGAATGGCCCAAGTGTATATCTTACCGATCCGGCAACAAATACCACCAGGAATGGCATTACATCCTATAGCTCAGAGAATAACAGCGTTGGTGCGTTGGCGCAGATATTATATAAACTTAAGGATAAGTATATCATTGAGTTAAGCACAAGGGTAGATGCAAATTCTCGTTTTGGAGATACCTTCAGGTGGGGCCTTTTCCCCAGTGCTGCTTTTGCCTGGAGATTTTCTGAAGAAGAGTTTATTAAGAATCTCGGGTATTTTGGAGACAGTAAGTTGAGGGTGAGCTATGGACGCGCTGGTAGTTCAGGTGTTCGGGCCTATGACAGACATGGTATATATAGTGATGCCGGTAGCGGAGGAACTTATATGAATATGTCAACAATAATTCCTATTCAGGTCGAGCTGGAACGCTTAAAGTGGGAAATGCAGGACATGTTAAATATAGGACTGGATATCAGCATGTTTAGAGAGCGCTTATATGTATCAGCGAATTTCTATGATAAGAAAACTACTGATATGTTATGGAAGAATTACGATCTGCCAAGTTCCAGCGGGTACAGAAGTCTGAAACAATACAACGAAGGAGAATTGAAAAACCGTGGTTGGGAATTTAATACCAGATTTGCTGCTATAAAGAAACAGGATCTCTCTTTAACACTGAATTTTAATATTTATAATAATCAGAACACATTTATCGAATTTCCGGCAAACCTGATCACAGAGCAGAATATAGAGTTAGGTAATGGGAATTATCCGCTGAAAGCAGAAGTGGGAACTCCTGTTGGGTCATTTTTCGGATTCAGGTATCTCGGAGTGTATCCAACTACTGCCGATGCTATTGCATATAATGCCGATGGAACAAAGAAACTTGATGCGAATGGGAATACCATTCCAATGAATTATAATGGTGATTATCAATTTGAAGGAGGAGACGCAAAGTATGAGGATATTAATCATGACGGAATAATAGATCTGAACGATGTTGTTTATCTGGGAGATTCAAATCCCGACTTTGCGGGAGGTCTGGGAATAAGCTTAAAGTATAAAAAGTTAACCCTAAGTCCACAATTCTTATACAGATGGGGTTATCAGATTGTTAATGAAATTGCAATGGATACCGAAAGTATGTCGGGAAGGAACAATCAGAGCACAGCTGTATTAAGCAGGTGGAGAAGACCCGGACAGGATTTCCCCGGGATGTTACCCAGAGCCTATCAAAATTCCAGGGCAAATAACCTTGGTTCCGACAGATATGTTGAAAATGGAGACTTCCTGAGACTGAACAGCCTGTCAATAAACTATTCCTTTGGGAAAAAAGTACTTAATATGCTGCATTTGAGAAGTCTGAGAGTGGGTTTTATTGGCAGGAAGTTATATACATTCACCAGATACACAGGACAGGATCCGGAGATTAAAACCCGTATGACCAATCCATTCTGGTTTGGTACTGATGATGGTCTGGTTCCTCCTCCTAAGATATATTCAATAAGTATAAATGTAGGTTTTTAATCGATTGTGAGATGATGCTGTTAAGAGATAATAAAAAAATATTTGTTTTTGTACTTGTTGCTGCATTTATGGTAGCGGTCACCTCTTGTGAAGACTTTCTTGATCTAAAACCAACCGATGGTTTGGTTCGAAGTGAATACTGGAATAATAAGGAAGAGGTCCTATCAACATTGGCCGGAGCTTATAAAAAACTGGCCGTAATGCATCGAAGCCTGTTTACACATGGTGAAATACGTGGAGATTTGCTGGATGAATACCCTAATGGTAACCTACCCAACAATGAACGTAAAATGATGGAAGCCAATATTCAATCTGATAATACCTATGCTAAATGGGGAGAATATTATACTGTTATCAATTTATGTAATCATGTCATTAAACTTGCACCTTCTGTGCAGGATGTAGATCAGACATTTACTGATTTCCTCCTTCAGCAATATATATCCGAAGCCACTTTCCTTCGTAGCTTAAGTTATTTTTACCTGGTTAGAATATGGAACGATGTGCCACTTGTACTGGAGCCTTCTGAAACAGATAATGTTGATTTCTTTCCCCCATTAACACCTGCAGATTCTGTTTTATCAAAGATTACAGCCGATTTGTTAGAGATCAGCAATAAAATACTTGAAGTATACCCAACTGTTGAGGAGTCTAAATCAAGAGCTACTGCCGGTGCTGTTTATGCCTTGCTGGCTGATATTAGCTTATGGCGTTTTGAATATGAAGACTGTATAGAATATGTTGAAAAAGTTGAAAGTAGCGGAGAATATTTTTTATTGCCTGCTACCGAGTGGTTCGACATATTTCAGCCGGGTTTTTCACTTGAAGGGATTTTCGAAATATATTTTGAGGAAAACCTTAATCAGTCGAATAAACTATATAGTATTACTTTCTCCAATGATTATTTCATCGCCAGTGAATATGCTTTAAATGTGCTTGATGTCGGAGTTTTAGGAGCTGCTGAACAAATTCGGGGAAACGGATCGATATCCCTTGAAAATAAGATATGGAAGTATGGCGGTCAATACCCTGACCAAATTACAGCCCGCCCGTCTGAAAGTAATACAAGCGCTAATTTTATTGTATACCGGCTGGCCGATCTTTATTTAATGAAAGCTGAAGCACTCTCACAGCTGGGAGATTTTTCCAGAGCGGAAGAGTACCTGAATATGGTTAGAGATCGTGCAAATGTTGAACCTCTGAATTTAGCTAATGATACCCAGACAGCGGAGTTTTTAATATTGGAAGAACGTGCAAAAGAGCTGGCATTTGAAGGTAAAAGATGGTTTGATTTATTGAGAATGGGACGGAGAAATAATTATGAAAACAGGGACAAATTAGTTGAGATATTAATTCAGGATGTTCCTTCTACCCAGAAGCTGGTTCAAAAAGCAAAATTGAGCAATCCATTGGGCTGGTTTATGCCAATACATATTAATGAAATTGAAAGGAATAGAGAGATTAACCAAAACCCATATTATTATGTGGAGAATTAAATTAAATATTAACAGATTTCTTTCCGGACTTCTCATTGCAATGGGAATTGTTTTGACTTTTTTCGGTTGCGAAGGTATTGAGGAGGATGTTTTGTTTACAGGTGATGAATACCAGAATATTTTACAATACATTGAAAAAAATAAGGAAACCTATTCGTCTTTTCTGGAGATTGTTGAAGTAGGTAAAATGATGGATGTTCTTAGTTCTTATAACAGCAACCTGGATGGAGATGCTTATACACTTTTTCTTCCGGATAATGATGCCGTTGAAAGCTTAATAAGCAGCATGCCGCAATACGGATCTTTGGATGAAATGTTACTGGATACCGTGTTCACTAAAGCACTGGTGAGGTATCATGTGGTGAATAGCGAAATTAATTCAGCTGATTTTCCTAATGGTTCACTACCAAAGAAAACCCTTTCAAATGATTTTCTTACTGTAAGATTTATTGATCAGGGTGATGAAGTGCTCTATTCTATAAATGGTGAGTCAGTAGTTGTTCAGAGAAATATACAGATGAGTAACGGGATTATTCATCGAATCGATAAAATGCTTTTGCCTGTTGTTTATACCGCATATGAATGGCTGCAGGTAAATAAGAAAAACGGTTTTCAGATTTTTTCTGAATTATTGGAAATCACAGGCCTCGAAGATACCCTGAATCACTATGAGCTTGATGAATTAAACTTCAAAGTATATAAAGATTATACCTTGTTTGCTGAATCAGATGAGCTCTATGAACAATATGGAATTTATTCGATCGAAAACCTTATAGACACCATTGGGCCGGATAATACTGATTATACTCATAAAGATAATTTATTAAATAAGTTTACCAGATATCACATATTAAATGGAGGTGTATTTATTGATGATTTTAAAACATCCTTATATAATACTTATGGAGACTATCCGATCTCTGTCGATTTTGATCAGGATTTGAAATTTAATATGGGCAGTGATGTGTATGAAACTGTGATAGTCGGAGAAGATACTACACAAATATATTACCTCACAATTGATTTAGAGCGTAGCAACAAGCTTACGAAAACAGGTCCCATTCATCAACTCGATTATATACTTCATCCCTTCCTGCCAGGGAGAAAAACAGAGACTTTTCAATTTTTTGATGAAGTAGAAATTAATAAACTTAGAAGGGACGATGGAACAACACCTATTCGTAAAGAAGATTTGAATAATATTGAGTTATTTGGTGTTGACAAAATTACCTATACTAAAGGTACTAAAGGGCCCAACAATACTGATTACATTAAAATCAGCGGAAATTTTGAATTTACCTACACAACTCCCCAGATTCTGGCTGGCGCTTATGAAGTAACTTTAAGAGCACATAGAAATGATATAAAGAATGCAAGTCTGCTGGTATATCTGGATGGTGAAAAATTAGGAACCCTTGTTGATTTGACAAGCGGGAGTTTAGCTTCCAATGATTTTAATCCGGTATTTGAAATGGGAACAATTGATTTTGCTGAATATCAGCAGCATGAGATCAGGTTAATCTCACTTGTGCCAGGTATTTTAATGTTGGACTATATTAGATTTACACCAATAGGAAATTAAGCTCCCCGGAATGATCTTAGATGAAAAAACAAAATATATGAAGAAGAGTATCAAAATAGGAATCATGCTTTTTACCATTCTCTCATTCATGGGATGTCAGAAAGAAATAGATGAATATTTTTATAAAGATACAGAGGAGTTTGTTGATACAGAGCTCTTAAATTTGTTAAAGCAGAAGGATGAGTATTCAGCCTATGTCTCATTACTTGAGGCGTATAATATTGATACACTGTTCGAAAAAGGGAATTCATTAACTTTTTTCATCCCTGCCAATTCAGCTATGGAATCCATGAGTGAATTGTATCTGGATACTATCGATTTGATTAAGTATCTAATATCAGAATCCTATATCAATGTTGCACATATTCATGGTAGTAAAAAGATTCAGACCTCAAGCGGGAAATTTGCTCTTATAAAGACATCTGGAGAAACCGCTTCCTTTAATGAGGCTGAAATTACTGCTGCAGGTCCTTTATGTAAGGATGGAAAGTATTACGAAATTTCAAATGTTGCACAGCCATTGCCAAATCTTTATGAATATATTAATCTTACAAATACCTTCTTTAAATCTTATATCGATTTAAAAGACTCTTCCTTCCTTGATCTGGGACTAAGTACACCTATAGGATATGATTCAGAAGGGAAAACGATATATGATACTGTATTAACTACCGTTAATGTGTTCGAAGAAGAGTTTTTTCCGGTATCTGAGGAATTCAGAAGTAAAAAAGCTACCATGTTGCTTTTTACTCAGGAACAGTTCGATAATGCTATTTATTTGATTGCTGAGGATCTGGGACTTCCTTCAGTTGAAAACATTCCTGTTCAATGGAAAAATGATATATTAATGCCATACTTAATTGAGCAGGGTACCTTTTGGAATGATTTAAGCATCCAGGATTTTATGCCAGGAATATTAAGAAATATAAGGGGCGACTCAGTTGAAGTTGTGGTTGAAAATATAGATTTTAATTCTTCATTTGAGTGTAGTAACGGGCGTGTATTTAATTATCTGGACTTTACGGTTCCGGATAGTATTTATAAAGGAACGAATATTGTTCAGGGCGAACATCTCGTTATAAGCAAGGGTAGTGATCTTTATACCTGGGCAGACGACCTTATCATAGGCGGTGCCCCTGTTGATCCATTGGCTCAACTTAATATCAACGCAGATAATGATTCGGTTCTTGTGGTACGATTTGATGAAGATAATTATAGCAAGGATTTTTCAATGACACTAAGGTACAAAAATGTGTTCCCGGGTACATACAGATTACTTATCAGAGCAAAAACTATTCCCTCAGGAGTTTTTCAGATATTAGTGAATGGGGAAGTTCAGCAAATTGATCTGGGATATGGATCATCAGACAGGATTGACTTTTACGATTTAAGGAATACCGTAAAAGGCCTCAATGAAATATTCAGAGTGGAAGATGGTTTTAATAAGTTCGATATTCTTGTAGAAAATATAACTGAATATGGCGATGTGGATGTTACGCTTTCATATGTTGAACCGGGACAAAGATCAGACAACGGATTTATTATTGATTATTTTTTGTTGGAGAATTATAATAGGTAAAACTATTTTATGAAAATTGAAAACCAACATACAACAGACCCTTTAAGATATTAAGCAGATGACAAAAAGTTTAAAAATATACATAGGGTTTATCATTGGAATTTTTCTCACATCTGCTGTGAGTGCACAGGAAAAGGATCCTTTATTTGGCAGAGTATTAAACGATGCCGGTCAGGCCATAGATCAGGTAAGCATCAGCATTTCAGGAGGCGGAGACCCTGTTTTCACAAACGAAAATGGTGAGTTTTCCATTGAGAGAACAGAAGCCGGTAACTGGCTTATCGTCAAACCGGTTAACGACTATCATGAGAAGCAGATTCTGCTGAAGGATCAAGACTCTGTTACGATTTATCTGTCACGGCTTACCCTCGACTCCAGATATGACGATATAGCCTTATCAGGAGGTGATGTGCAACGTCGCAATATCATTGGCTCATTCAAAACCCTTGAATTGGAACATTTTGATAAACAGCCCTTCACCAGTGCCGGGCAATATATTCAGGGGAAAGTGAGCGGTGCCCATGTCATAAATAATTCCGGGATGCCAGGATCAGGGACAACACTGTTTTTAAGAGGCTATTCTTCTCTTTTATCCAATAATCAACCGCTCTATGTTGTAGATGGAATTCCTCTGGAGAACAGTAATCTATATACCGAGATAATCGAGGGCTTCAATTATAATCCTTTGTCAACCATCGACCCGTTAGACATCTCGGAATTTACCATTCTTAAAGATGCAGAAGCTACAGCATTGTATGGAATGAAAGGGGCTAATGGTGTAATTTATATAAAAACACTGGAACCCAAAGAAACAAGAACAACTATTAACCTATCCCTTAGAACGGGTCTTACATTAAAGCCCAATAGTTTACCACAGCTTAATGCTACTCAATACAAACACCTCGCTAACGAACTCCTGTTCTCAAGTGGAATAAATGAAGAGGAGTACAGACTGGATTATCCGGGATTATTCTATACACAAGATGATGATGAGTACATTACCTACCGTCATAATACAAATTGGCAGGATGAAGTTTATACAAATGCTCTTATGCAAAATGCACATCTCTCGATTAAAGGAGGAGATGCTATAGCCAAGTATGGCTTATCAGTGAGCTTCCTGGATAGTGAGGGTGTTTTTAAAAACACTTCACTTAATCGTATAAATATCAGACTTGTCGGAGCTTTTGATGTTTTTTCATGGCTGAAGATGAATATTGCAAGTAATTTAACCACCAATACTACACTTATAAAGGAATCGGGTATTTCTGCGCGTACCAGTCCTGTCCTTTCCTCTCTGTTTAAAAGTCCAATGTTAAATCCTTACGAGTATGACTCGGAAAAGAATCTGCTTCAAATTATTGATGAAGTGGATGAGTTAGGGACGTCTAACCCAACAGCAGTTAGTGAACTTCTTAACGGAAAAAGTAAAAATTACAGATTCCTTACAACTGTTAGTCTTGATGGCCGGATAACTGAAGGTATAAGGGTGAGATCAGTACTTGGACTTAATTCCAATAACCTGAAAGAGTACCTCTTTATCCCCGACCAGGGATTTGATTTAATGTACAATAGCGAGGTGTTTAATCTTTCCAAAGCCCAGAATAGCAATTTGTTTGCTTTGTATAATGATAACCAGGTTTATTATGAGATGCCATCATATTCCTCAAACCATATGGTTCGTTTGAGTTTAGGTTTGAGATGGCAAAAATCAGCATTCGATAGAGATTGGGGGATCGGGAAAAATACAGCCAGTGATGAATATACGAATCTGCAGAGAGGCGTCAGTTTACTGGATGAAATTGGCGGTGCCAATATGCGCTGGAATTGGGGAGCATTGTATTCTAATTTCTCTTATATCTATAAGGATAGGTATTTATTGAATGCCACTGTGTCAGGAGATATTTCTTCCAGACTTGGAAGTATGGCAAGAGACGCCCTTATAATTGCAGAAGTACCTGTCGGTTTGTTCTATTCGATAGGAGGAGCATGGCGAGTGTCCGAAGAAGGTTTTATGTCTGAGGCAAACGGTCTCGAAGAGCTAAAAATAAGAGCTTCTTATGGTAGAGCTGGAAACGATGATATTGGTGAAACGAATGCATTTAATCATTACATTGTAGATCAGTACAGACAAACAGCTGTGTTGATTCCGGGAGCTTTAGCCAACGAAGAACTGACATTTCAGTATAAAAATCAGTTGAACATTGGCCTTGATCTTAGTCTGCTGGCCAACCGGCTCTCATTGACACTGGATTATTTTAACAATAAGAGCAAGAATTTACTTCTCTATGAACCACAAAATAGTTACCTGGGTTACGATATGTATCCTTCTAACTCTGCATCAATTTCCACATCAGGATTTGAAGCAGACATATTTTATCGTTTAGTTAGTAAAAACAGTTTCACTGTCGATATTGGCACAAATTTCTCAAAGTACTCAAGTATTATTGCTGAGATAGCTGAAGGTGAGCAGACACTGAATAATTTCGGGAATATGGAAGTTATAAACAGGGCAGGAGAACCGGTTAATAGCTTTTATGGATATCGTTTTTTGGGTGTATATGCATCTCAAACTGAAGCTGATGAAGCAAACTTATCATCAGACAGAGGAGTAGCCTATGGGGCTGGTGATGCAATATTTGAAAACACTCCTGATGCAGAGGGTGATTTCGATCAGGTGATTGATAAAAACGATAAGCAGATACTGGGCTCATTTGAACCAGACTTTTATGGAGGAATCTACCTGAATGTACAGTATAAAAATTGGTCATTAAACTCCTTTTTCCAGGGTGTTTATGGGAATGAAGTATTTAATTATGTTCGTTACCAGAATGAGAAGATGACAGACCTGTCTAATCAAAGTGTCAAAGTTTTACAGCGATGGCAATATGAGAATCAGGTAACAAATATACCCAAAGCAACCTGGAATGATCCCGCTGGAAATAACGATTTTTCTGATCGTTGGCTGGAAGACGGATCATACCTTCGTTTAAAGAACCTGACTATTGGATATCAAATTAAAAGGAAGGTGCCGGGAATAAGTAATCTGAAAGTATTTTTAAGTGCAACCAATCTGGTTACTCTATCAAAATATAGAGGCTTTGATCCGGAGTTTTCCTATGCCGCTAGTCTGATAAATCAAGGAGTGGATTATGGTAATATACCCATAAGCAGAGGATTTATGATGGGGGTTAATATTGGACTCTAAAAAATTTATGCGAATGAATAAAATGAAAATCTATCCGCTACTGCTTGTCATACTTATGAGCTTCTTTACTGCTTGTGAGGATTTTATGAATCCTGAGCAGGACTTAGTTTTGCATGAAGCTAATATACCTGCCGATGAAGTTGAGTTAAGATCTGCCAGTCTTGGATTATATGCCATACAGCAAGAACTTGTTGATCAAATGATTGTTTTGGGCGAATTAAGGGGTGATCTACTGGAAGTCACAAAGAATGCAGACACTGACCTTAGGGAGGTGTATAATTTTCAAATTTCCCCCACTAATCGCTATGCCAATCCAACAAACTTTTATAAATTGATTGCTGCATCGAATAAGATACTGCGAATTTTAGAAAATAAATATCCTGAACTAACTAATCCGGAGTCAGCTTTATCGAATCCACATCGTATGCATGGGGAGGCGATCTGCATGAAAAGCTGGGCATATTTTAATGCAGCACGAATTTTTAATGAAATCCCGTACATTCCCGAATCATTGACAGATATATCAGAAATAGATGAATATGTTAATTCATCCGGGACCTATGTTGACAGTGCTTTTATAGATTATCATCCAAATGGATTTGATAATGGTGATACTGTGGTAAAAGT
>JAGLSB010000494.1 GCA_023135955.1 Bacteroidales bacterium
CTCCCCAACGAAGTGCCTCTCCAGCGCAGCATCTCCCAATTCTTAATTACTATCTTTACCCTCTATGATCACAAATCACTACGGAGAATTCGCGGCTCTTCTTGTAGCCATATTCTGGACAATTACGGCATTAGCTTTTGAATCGGCTACAAAAAAAGTTGGTTCAATAGCGGTAAATATTATTAGACTGGTTATTGGATTATTATTTCTTTCGACATTAACTTTAATATTAAGAGGTAAATTTTTACCATTAGATGCCAGTATGCATAACTGGATCTGGTTGGGAGTTTCAGGATTAATTGGTTTTGTAATAGGTGATTTGTTTCTATTTAAGTCCTACTCTATTGTTGGATCATGGTTTTCAATGCTCATGATGACCTTAGCTCCTCCAATTGCTGCCATTTTTGGGTTTATAATACTTGGAGAGCGAATGGAATTGAAATCACTACTTGGGATGTCTTTAACAATCACAGGTATCGGACTAACAATCTTCAGCAAGAAATCAAAAAATGAGAAATTTAGTTTAAACAAACCTGCAAAAGGAATACTCTATGCACTTATTGGTGCTTTTGGTCAAGGATTAGGAATTGTTTTTAGCAAATTTGGAATGGCAGAATATGATCCTTTTGCTTCGACACAGATCAGGATAATAATTGGATTGATTGGTTTTGGGATCATTGTTAGTTTTGCAGGCAGATGGAATTCCATATTTTCAGCAGTGAAAAACAGAAAAGGAATGATAGGAATCTCAATTGGATCTTTTTTTGGACCCTTTCTGGGCGTAAGCTTCTCACTAATAGCTGTTAAATACACTCAAACAGGAATTGCAGCAACAATAATGGCTATTGTACCAATACTCATTATACCTCCGTCAATATTATTTTTCAAACATAAAATTACACTTAGGGAGATGATTGGCGCGGTTCTGGGTGTTGTTGGTGTGATGTTGTTTTTTATCTAAAATATATAAACTAAACTTAACACCACCAGCACATCAACACTCCCGATAGCTATCGGGAAGCACACCACCCTACTACCAATCAGGTGGCCACTCAGATAATCCTTTAAAGAACATCAGATCTTCAAAGTAAGGATGTGTTTTATCTTCTATTGCCAGCATTTCATCTTCAGAGAGTCCTGAAAATTCAGTTGCAATTTTTACGTTTTCTTCAAGTTCGGGAATATTATCTATTCCAACAATTGCAGTACTTATGGGCAATGTCATAACATACTCGAGAGCTTCTTTCATGGTTATTATTCCACCATCTGAGAAAATTCTGTCACGTGCTGGAATTTTCATCGCAACAACTCCCATATCTTTTTCAACTGCTGTTGGCATCAACTTATCAATAAAGGAGTCATAATGTTTATCTGCAGCATTTACAGCCATAAGTATATTATCGAATGGGTATCTTTCAATTAGTGTCCTTAACACCAAAGCATCCTCATGTCCGGTACAACCAATAAATTTAACCATTCCTTCATCCCTGGCTTTTTCCATAGCCTTAATAACTCCTGTATCAGTAAACATCTCATCCATAGTCTCCATTTCTCTCTTCTTGACGTTATGAATTTGCCAGAGATCGAGATGATCAGTTTGCAGGTTCTTCAATGATTGCTCCAGGAGGCGCATCGAACCATCATAGGTCCTATCGTGTGTTTTGCTGGCAAGGAAAACTTCATCACGTCGTGTTTTCAGGACTTGACCAACGTTTCTTTCACTGGTACCCATTGCATCTTTTTTCTCAACTGTTTCTGTAGCACGTCCATATGCAGCAGCAGTATCAATGTAATTAATACCAAGATCGATTGCCCGGTTAATAATTTCAATAGATTGCTCAGACTTTCCTGGAATTTCAGACGTTGCTTGAGCGCCAAAACTGTAAATCCCTACCTTTTTACCAGTTTTTCCTAATTGTCGTTGTGGAATACCTGCAGCATTTAAATCTCCACAGGAATTCATAATTGGAGCGAGACCGATTGCAGCTGTGGAAGCAATCATTTTTTTCAGAAATTCTCTTCTTGTATTTTCCATTATTTAGGTATTAATTTATTAGTTATCAATATCTACTCCACACTGAAAAAATCCATCTAAGATACAAATTATTTCATATAATTTCAACAAGAAATATTAAACCCAAGTGATTTTAGTTATTGCTAAAAGCATTCTTAAGTCTATTCTAGATATAATTTATTAGCCAAAGTTTGTAAAATAATTCTCTTTAATAAACAAAGAATCACAAGAAAATTGCTAAACTTGTTTCATATTCATGTTATTAAGAATCTATGCGCTGAAAATGATTTTTATTTACTGATTCAATTCAAAAACATATGATGAGAAAACTCCCATTTATATTGTTATTACTATTAAATCAATTTGTATGTGCACAACAAGAGTTATTGCGCTTTGATGTGAGTTCCGGCGATTATAGCTATATAGATTGTCCGGTGATGGTTGATCTAAGCATATTATCTCCTGAAATAAACGAAAATCTGGCATTATTTGAGATTCTCAATGGTAAATATATTCCTTTGGATCATCAGCTTGAGTCTGGAAATCAAGCTTTTATGTGGTTTGTTATTAATGATAAATTTGAGCCTGGTTCAAAAAAGACTTTTGTGCTTATAAAGGATACACTGGAAGAACAAAACCTACAAATTCGAGTTCAGAAAACTCAGGATGAGTTAAAATTAACAGACAATAAACGTAATATATTAAATTACAGGCTAAGCGAAAAACTACCTCCGGAGGGAATCGATACAATTTATCGAAGATCTGCTTACATTCATCCTCTCTGGTCACCCGGAGGTGAAATATTAAGCAGAATACAGCCTCCTGATCATTTTCATCATTATGGTATTTGGAATCCATATACCTTAACACATATTAATGATAGAGAAATTGATTATTGGAATCTGGCAAAAGGACTCGGGACTGTACGGTTTGCAGGTTTACTATCCACTATTGAAGGTAATTTGTTTGGTGGCTTTAGTGTTCATAAGGAACATATTGATTTTGGAGCCTCAGAGTTTAAAAGGGTTAATATTAATGAGACCTTAGAGGTGAGATATTGGAGCTGCTCAAAAAGAGAAAATAGGTACATCATTGATTATAGCACAAGATTAAGTAATGCAATTAAAGACACAATTATTTTTGATGCATATCGCTATGGAGGAGGTATTGGATTCCGGGCTACCCAAAAATGGAGAAGAGAAACTTGTACAGTTTTAACCTCAGAGGGTAAGGATCGTTTGGAAGCAGATGGTTCTCGTGCAAGATGGTGCATCATTGAGGGTATCTCATCTGTTGATGAAGGCAGATCAGGGATTTTGTTTATGAGTCACCCTTTTAATCGTGAGCACCCGGAACCTATGCGGGTATGGCCCTTAAAGTCTAATGAAGGACAAATGTTTTTCGAGTTTTGTCCTATTCGTCACAAGGAATGGAAGATTCTACAGGGAAAAGTATATTCTCTTAAATATAGGATGATTGTATTTGATGGAGAAATATCTGCTGAAAAAGCTGAAATGTATTGGAATAGTTTTGCCAGGCCACCAGTAGTAGAATTGCATAACAGGAATTAGTAACAACAAAATAATTATTTCAAATGAAACAGGTACTAATAATTCTTTTAGTCTTCATTTCTATTGGATCTCAGGCACAAAATGATTCATATACAGGTAAACAAGTTTTAATTTATACCAGAAATGGAGAAGGTTATGTTCACGATAATATTGACGCAAGTGTGGAAGCTCTGGTGGAAATTTGTGAGACAATGTCTGTAAGTGCTATAATAAGTGACGATCCAGATGTTTTCGAATCAAAAAAGTTAAAGAAATTTGATGCTGTAATATTTACAAATACCAATAATGAAGCTTTTGTGAATGAAAAGCAGAGAGAAATTTTTCAGGAGTACATCAGATCTGGAAAAGGATTTGTTGGGATACATTCAGCTTGTGGGTCTGAACGTGACTGGCCCTGGTTCTGGTCAATGTTGGGAGGGAAATTTGTTCGACATCCAAAATTCCAGGAGTTTGATATTAAAGTAATTGATCCTGGCCACCTATCTACAAAGGATCTGGAATTAACATGGAAATGGGAAGATGAATGTTATTATATCGATCATTTAAATCCTGCAATTAATGTTTTGCTTGCTGCTGATTTAACAACTATAACTGACGATAAGAGAAATGTGTATCCTGGAACTGTCTTTGGAGATCTGTTCCCTCTTGCATGGTATCACGAATTTGAAGGAGGTAAAGTTTGGTATTCAGCGCTAGGTCATAAAATAGAACATTATAAGGATATTGATTTCAGAAATCATCTTAAGGGTGGAATTCAGTGGGTATTGGATTAGTCGTTTAGTTGTTAAGTTGTTTAGTTGTTAAGAACTTAATCTGAAATAGACATTTGGGGTTTTATATTTGAATTCAAAGAAAGGTATATGAGAATAATGAATATTAATTAACGAATGATGAATGAAGAAGGGGAAGAGCCCAAATCTAAAATCGTTAATCAGTATTCGAAATTCGATATTCAGAAAAAAGGAATAAAAGAGGATATCGTATTACCTCCCTCCTCCCGATTTGCATCGGAACCCCCTAAAAGGTGGAGGCAATAGGTTTGACTGAAGTTCCTCAATAAACTATAAACTATTCCCTCCACTTTAGGAGAGGGTTAGGGAGGGGTAAAGAATAATGATGAATAAAGAAATATAAAAACATAACTAAAATACATCCGAATGAAAAGACGAAATTTTATAAAAAAAACGGCCATGGGAATGACTGCTGGGATTATTATACCAACAATTGTTCCATCTACTGTCTTTGGCAAGTCAGCACCAAGCAATAAAATTAATATTGGTCAAATTGGGTTGGG
>JAGLSB010000495.1 GCA_023135955.1 Bacteroidales bacterium
ATCTATATATGCTTATAATCAGAATAATACGAGATTGCTTCGCCTCCTTCGTCGGCTCGCAAAAACGGAGCCTACTCGTGGGTAGGGGATAATAAAGTTGGCGGCAAAGCCGCCAACTTTATTATCCCCCCACACTGCCAAAGCCCCGTCCTTGCGATGGAGCCCGAGGCATGAGGGCGACTGAAGCAATCTCGTCCTCGCCCTATCCAAGGCGGTATTATTTTGAATTTTGGGAATCTTTTTCCCGATATAATATCCAATTCGATCTACTTTTTTGTTAAAAGACAAACCCAGTCTTTGTCATCGTCAATCGGTGGACTTCCCAAATTAAGTTTTTCCCCTGCATTTACAGTAATTTTTGATCCTTCCAATAATTCACCGCCGGTTCTGGGATTATACCATCTAATATCGAAGCTTCCTTCTATTTCAGACAAATCAAGCAAGGTGCTCTCCCCAATATGATTATAAACTGCATAGATTTCACCTTCTTTTGCAAAACAATAACCTTCATCTATCAGGTCATTTCTGTTTTCCATTTCATCAAATGGAAGATAGTTTTTGAAAAACTCCAGGGCATACCTTGTCTGATCCCACAATAAATCCCGGGACCTCCAGTCTTCACAATTCAAGTCTCCATGAGGGTATCTATAACCAAAATACCACTCCACTCCTGCTCCACCGGCCATAAGATTTGCCCATAATACATGCTGCCTGATAGTATCGTGTTTAGGATCGTAGGAATCCGGCAAGGCACCTTTCCAATGTTGCCCTATTTCATCGATGCTCACTACCCATTTATGTGAAGATTCTTCAGACAAATTCACCCACTTAAGGCTCTGCTCAAAAGAATTCAATGGATTACCAACCTGAATAGAGGGACCATTTATTGATTCATGTCCAAGAAGCTGTGAAATATAATTGTGTCTGTCGCGCTCATTAGAGTGGCTATGAACAACAATCATTTGGTAATAGGGATTAATTTCCTTTAAATAATCGGCCATTTTTTTAGTATCCTTAACAGTCTGACCGTATGGAGACCAGTTAGTTGGGCCATGTTCTTCTCCTATATTCCATGTAATTGCCATGTGGTGTGAAAAACGAGCTACCAGTTCACGCAAATATAATTTCCGCTGCACATCTAGATAACCTGCATCCAGCAAAAGTTCATTTTCAGTTTCCTGCAATACTATATGAAGCATTATCCCTAGTTTATCCATATGTGAAAAGACAATTTCCCATTGATCAAGCTTCGAGCAATCGAAACGATATCTTTCATCTCTTTGAGTATAGGGCCATACATCTTCCCCATCTCCAAGAATGTTTAAAGTGATAAAATAGACAGAATTCATACCCTTTGAGGAAAGATAATTCAAAGCTCCAATAATTCCTTTTCCTTTTCCATTCCTCCAAACAGGGTCACCCTTGCTCCAGTCGCTTATATGTGCATCATAAGAGTGCAGACCCTCATTTGGAGAATCTTCCCCTTGTCGCTGTATTGCGTTTCCTCCATAATATGTACCGTCAAAGTCTATATATCCGAGGAAATTTTCAGGGCTGTCTGCTCCTCCTTTAATAAAAGCCTCTCCATTCCCTGCATGTCTCAAATAACGCGCACCATCGTATATCAGCCTTCCTTTAGAGCGAAAATCTTTTCCGACTTTATCAGATTCAGAAATTGTAAACTCACCAGATAAGCCATCTAAAGATAAAGCTTCACCTGCTCCCGGATCATCTGAAATAGCAACATTTTCTCCCTGTCTAAAAGATATTTTGTAGTTCCAGACACCTGGTTTATCAGGACTAAAATGTACCCTCCAAACCTCACCTGATATTGCTTCTGTCTCAGCTGACTTTCCATCTGCGGCAAAGTAACCAGGGACAAAAAATGAGCTTTCCCCATTTGAGAATTCTACATCAAGCCTATAATTAAGAAAAGGACTGGGACAATCTGTTTCCCATGAAGTTGGTCCGGTTATTTCCATAGTGACTTTGTGCCAGGTTTTAAATTCGCCAGTGATATTAATTGCATTCTGCACTTTGCATGAGTAGAAAAAAAATAAGGGGACAATGAATAGAACCAGTTTTAATTTCATGATTTTCTTAGTTTTTCAGTATGGTATTCGGTTTTAATATTAAACTTCAGGATTCATCCTAAGATAATCGAGCATTAAAGTAATATCGAATTCAGGAATTTCAAATCTAAGCAGATGAGATTTGTCCTCCTCCATTTCTAAGCCAAACCATAAATGATCATTATCTGCCTTTTTTAGACTTAAACGATAATTCTCAATAGCATTCTGCTTATCTCCCATAACCCAGTTAACGTGTCCGAGATTCATATAATCATTTTGATTCCCTTCCTTGCTGATAACTTTCTCAAAATATTTCATTGCGGTTTCATGTTTTCCCAGTACAAATGAGCACCAGGCAATTGGACGATGAACCTTAATGTTATCGGGCGCAAGATATTCTACTTTAAAAAAGTATTTAAGTGCCTGTTCATAATCTTCATTATCCATATATACCTGACCCAGGGAGGATTGAATATAAAGATTTTCAGGTTCAATTTTTTCTGAATCCAGATAGTGTTTGATTGCCTCATCTGTATCACCCAGCTTTCTATATGAATAAGCTATTTTATTTAATAACCATGAACGAGGTTCAGAAAGCAATTCTGACTTTTTGTAATATACCAGGGCATCCTCGAATCGACCTAAATGTTGATAACAATATGCCGTTTTTTCCAATAATTCATGACCACTTTCATGTTTTTCAAGACTAAGATAGACTTCAAGTGCTTCCTGAAAATGATCCTTTTCAAAATAAAACTCCCCGATATTTCGAATTATTTGCGGATTATCAACCAATATCGTAAAGAAGGCTTTATTATGAAAATCCAGTTTTAGCCCGAAAATATCATCAAATTCTTTATTCCATGGATGCAATCTAAAAAACCTGTAAAGATCCTGAATATACTGAATAATAATTGAACGGTTTCGCATTTCTGTATGAATAATTTCATCGTCACTTGCCATTTCATTCATTGCGTTCAGCTCCATATTGAATAGCTCTACCATCATAGATTTTTGTATAGACGGCATATGCTTAACATTCAGACAAAATGAATATTTATCAGAATTACATAAAAATCTTGTTTTTTCCAGACCTTCCAGGAATGAAGAGCTATCGAAGCCTTCCTTTACGTCATCAAAACTACTTTCGAATAAATCATTTTCCTTATAAAAAGGAAGAAACCAGTTGGCTGCTTCATTGAAAAAATCGAATCTCTTAAGCATGGCAAAAGCAGACATAAAAACATCAGATCCTTCCATCTGGAGATTTGAGAACTCTTCCATTTTAGTGTAAAGCTCAGGCGTGTCTTC
The DNA here is from genome assembly GCA_023135955.1 of Bacteroidales bacterium. Taxonomy (GTDB): domain Bacteria; phylum Bacteroidota; class Bacteroidia; order Bacteroidales; genus JAGLSB01. Next base: position 3,384 of record JAGLSB010000495.1, read on the forward strand.
AAAAACTGTTTCCCAGTCGGGGTTCTTATCTTCCAGTAACTTTTCAGATAATAATTCCTCAAGATTTAGTTTCTCCTCTAGCTTGGTACGCATCTTCATGATTTCCGGCATGAAATCTTCCTTTATTTTTTCAGCAATCTTTTCTGTTTCACGCGCTCTGAGAAACTGTATTACGATAGCTTCAATTGTTTTATTCCATTTCTTATCGGACTGAAAGGCTTTTATTCTCTGTAATATTTCAGGATAGAGATGTATTCGTTGATCATTAACAAAGAGGCTGATCAATATTCCAATAAGAGCTCTCTGCCACACCTGATGTTCATTTTGCTGATAAAATTCAAAGAGGAGGTTGAGTTTCTCAACATCAAAATGTCTTAGAACAGATAATGTTAATCCGCTTACCAGTACGCTTTTATAATACCATGGTAGATGATTGTAATCACATACTTTTTTAACAAGGCTAATCTGATTATCGTTTAACTTATCGGTGAGCCAAAGGGAAGTAAATAGTTTATGCAGGCTATTCTTATCTGTGTCTGTCGACTGTTTTTCCGATTCACTCTCATAATCAGAATTCAACAGTTTCTCAACTTCACTTTCCAAACTTACCTGATCTATCCAGGCAGCTGCTTCTGCTTCAGATTGATCGGTCTGCCAATCTGGTTTTCTATGCAATCTGTAATAAGCCAGGAAGTTAAATTGAATGATCAGCTCTTCTTTAACATCATCAGTAAGTTCTAAAAGAGCTTTTACAAGTCTAAAATATACTTTATCCTTTTCAGGATCGTCGCCCAGTTCAAAAGAATATCTTAGAATATTCTTATAAGTTTCAATATTCTTATTCAAGCGATTCCTGAAATCAATATTCCGGCATTTGTCTGTTAACTTAGTCAATGCCTCAAAAGCTTCAGCAATCCGCCTTCCTGAAACCAATTCCAGGATAATTCTATATTCTTTAACCAAATCCTTATATACCATAAAAAGTCATTTTCTTTCTTTTATACAATATTAGTGAATGTTCGGGAATTGTGCTATACACATAAAAGATAAATCCTAATCTCTTTTTTGATAGATATTACAATCAATAATGAATGAATTTATCTGGAAAGGCCCTAATTACAAGGGTCAATATTAGCTTCCTTTCGAGCACTTCAAGCAAATTAATAAAATTATTATTAAATTAGATTAAATTTTATGTTTGGTTTTTCCGAACATAAAATCCCATGCAGATGATATGGGTATGGTTTATAT
>JAGLSB010000496.1 GCA_023135955.1 Bacteroidales bacterium
GCACGCAAACAGGCAAGAATAGACTCAAGAAAAGATACAATTGTAGGTATAAATAAGTTCAAATTAACTGAAGAAGAACCGTTAGATATTCTGGAGGTTGATAACACCGTGGTAAGAGATAATCAGATTAAAAGACTCAAAAAACTAAAATCTGAAAGAAATTCCTCAGCGGTAAAAAAATCTCTTAAGGCAATTACTAATGCTATCAAAACTGGCAAAGGCAATCTGCTTGAACTGTCGGTTGAAGCGGCAAAAAATAGAGCTACTTTAGGTGAGATTTCATCCGCAATTGAGGATGTATCAGGAAGATATAAAGCAGTAATCAGATCAATTTCCGGTATTTATTCTTCTGAGTCAATGCAAGACGCGAACTTTAAAAGAGCAAGAGAGCTCACTAAGGAATTTGCAGAACTTGAAGGCCGTCAGCCAAGAATTATGATCGCCAAAATGGGACAAGATGGACACGACCGTGGAGCCAAAGTAGTTTCTACGGGTTATGCTGATATTGGATTTGATGTAGACATCGGTCCCCTTTTCCAAACTCCCAAAGAGGCTGCCAGACAAGCAATTGAAAATGATGTTCACATTCTCGGCGTATCAAGTCTTGCAGCCGGACATAAGACCTTAGTTCCACAGCTTATTCAGGAGCTGAAAAATGCAGGACGTGAAGATATTATGGTAATTGCAGGCGGAGTTATTCCGGCACAGGATTATGATTTTCTGTATAAAGCCGGTGTAATGGCAATTTTCGGACCCGGAACATCGATATCGGTTGCTGCTAAAAAAATACTTGAAATACTTATAGAGAGTATTAAATCATGAAAATCCATTTCATAGCCATTGGTGGTGCGGTAATGCACAATCTGGCAATCGCTTTACATCTCAAAGGATACACAATTACCGGATCGGATGATGAAATTTTCGATCCTTCCAAAAGCCGACTCAAGAAATATGGTATCCTGCCAAAAGAATGGGGATGGTTTGAGGATAATATTTCTGCCAATCTCGATGCGGTTATACTGGGAATGCATGCACGTCCTGATAATCCTGAATTAAAACGAGCGCTAGACCTAAAATTGAAAATATATTCTTTTCCTGAATATCTGTATAAACAAACAAAAAATAAAAAGAGAGTAGTAATTGCCGGTAGTCATGGTAAAACCACAATTACTTCTATGATTATGCATGTTTTGAAAGAGCAAAACATTCAGTTCGATTATATGGTAGGCTCACAATTAGAAGGCTTTGAAACAATGGTTGGATTGAATGAAGATGCAAAAATAGCCATTTTTGAAGGAGATGAATATTTATCTTCACCTCTTGACTCCCGGCCGAAATTTATTCACTACAAGCCCGATATTACACTTATTTCTGGTATTGCCTGGGATCATATGAATGTATATCCCGATTATGAAGACTACAAAAAACAATTTTATAATTTGGGATTGGACACAAATCCTGATAGTAAAGTCTTCATTTGTAAGACAGATATAGAATTAGAGAAAATGAGTGCGGATTGGGAGGAAATAAGGTCAGCTGGAAAAGAATTAGCCGTAATTGAAGCTTATTCTGCCCTGGAGTATAAGATAAAAGACGGATTGACAGAAATCAATCATGAAAATAATAAATTCCGTCTAAAATTAATTGGTCGTTACAATATAGAAAATTTAAGTGGCGCTATGCAGGTCTGCAATTGTTTAGGAATAGCAAATGAAGCTTTTCTTTCATCAATGATAAGATTTAAAGGAGCTGCTAGACGACAGGAGCTTATATTTGAGAGTGAAAATATTTCTATTTTCAGAGACTTTGCACATGCTCCCTCCAAAGTAAAAGCTACTACAGCCGGATTCAAAGAACAATTTCCGAATCAAAAACTTACGGTCTTCCTTGAATTGCACACCTTCAGTAGTCTGAATAAAGAATTTCTTCCCTTATATAAAAACGCTTTATATGGTGCTGATGAGGCATATATTTATTTTAATCCAGACGTTGTAAGGCATAAAAAATTGCCAGATCTTGATAAAGATTACATTAAAAAATGCTTTAATCAGAAAGAAATTAATGTGATAAATAATTCCTCAGAACTGGAAATAAAATTTAAACAATCTATTGAAAACACCGGTGTTCTGCTACTTATGTCATCGGGTAATTTTGGAGAAATAAGTATAATGGATTTGATAAATCCAAAATAATTCTCTCATAAGGATGTTTTTTTTTGTCAAATTAAAAACAAAATTTATCTTTGCACTCCCAAACATCAAGTTTGGTAAAATGGTCCGTTCGTCTAGGGGTTAGGACGCCAGGTTTTCATCCTGGTAACAGGGGTTCGATTCCCCTACGGACTACAAACAGATTCAAATAGATACATTGAAATTCTTAATCTTCTCAATTTCATTATCAGTCTAATAAACTCCATTGCGCCCGTTATTCTTTAATTATTTTTTCTTCCCAGAGTACCATCCCATTTCTGTCCTTTATTATTGCGATGCAAATACCCGCAGGATCTGGAACCTTAATCTGGCAGTCTATTTCGTTAATTTCTTTTTCTAAAATCAATTGTTTAGGATACAAATACCTTATGTTTGACAAAATTGGTATTACGTAATATTTGTTTCACTAGAAGCTTTAACATTAATCACTCTGAAATGATAAAAGCAGAAAAAAAAATTAAATCCCATAGCTTCAAGCCATTAAATAATATCAATAAATAATTATATCTTTATTATTTTAAAAAATGATGCATTTAACAGATAAAGAAATAATCGATGGACTTAGAAGCAAGGATGAAAGAATAAGCTCCCTGGTTCATAAGAAATATTTCCCAATGTGTACATCCATTGTCTGTTATAAAGGTGGAAGTATTGAAGATGCTGAAGATGTATTTCAAGAAGCAATGTGCTCCATTCTTCAAAAGCTTGCAAAGCAGGAATTTGAAATCAGATGTGCTTTCAAATCTTATGTGTTTGCTGTCTTTTTTAATCTTTGGAAACTTCAACTGGAAAGAAAAAGACGACATAACAGATTTGAATTAACAGCAATACCCGAACCCTTAGCTGAGCAGGTGATTGAAGAATTTGACAGGCAGCTTTGCTCTTCTGTTTTGTGGACCTGCTACCAGGAACTAAGAGAAAAATGCAGGATAATACTTAAGATGGTTTGGCAAGGATACCCCCTTAAAGAAATAGCAGTAATCTTATCTGTTGATTATGATCGCTTTAGAAGAATAAAATATGATTGCCATCATTCATTATCTGTTATTATTAAAAATTCTGATTCTGCCACAGAATTATTAAAAAATGAATTTCCGGAGTTGTACTCAGTATTAAAATAAAACTATGAGCAGGAAAAACATAAATAGAATCATTCCCTATTTGAATGAAGAAATGTCTGAAGATGAAAGAATCAGCTTTGAGAAGGAAATGGAGATGGATGATGAACTGAAGAAAGATTTCTATCTATTCAAAGCTACCAAGTCAGAGGTACTGGGATTGGCCGATATTCATGAAGCCATAAATGATCCAAATTTCGAAGATGCATTGAGTCTGGCCAATGAGACCGTTTCAGAGTACTTTGAAGAAAAGAATAAATCTCTGTTGGCTAATTCTGAAAATACAGATGATTCGAATAAAAAAAAGCTTTCAGGTTCAGGGATAAAAAGATTATACCATCTTCTTTTACCACTTGCAGCTGTGCTTATAACCGGACTGTTCATTAAAGTAGTATTTCTTAAGCCTAATGCAGATGATCTCTATACAAAATACTATGGTCCTGCAGAAACCGGATATTCAAAATTGAGAGGGGATCTTTCTTCAAATAATTCCATTTATGCTTTGTCTAATCTTTTTTATATGGAAAAAGACTATCGAAAAGCTGATTCTGTTCTAAACTTAAGCGGTAAAAATGTAATGGAAAGTCCTGATTATTTCTTTTTCAACGGACTTATTAAAATGGGATTGGGTAGTTTTGAAGAAGCAAGCTCTAGCTTTGAAAATTATCTTGATTTGTATAATAAGATGCAGCTTGAATCAGAATGGTACCTGAGTCTTTGTTATTTAAAACTTGACAATGTAGAACAGTCTGAGCAAATTCTTAATAAGCTAAATACTTATCAAAATACTTATCAGACATCAGCTGATAATCTTCTCCGGGAAATCCGGCGTCTGAGAGAATAAATCAGACCAATGCTTAGAATAAGTGTCAGCCCGCCTGGTATTATAAAGAATTTTGATTTAACAGGATCAATACTACCCACAAGCTGATAACCCGACCAATAAAATGGATGATGCAGGGCCGGCGATGCTTTATCCAGGAACTTCAACTTGGCTTTCTGAAGAGCAGAGTTCTTTTTCTTTCCTTTAAAAAGTTCAGTATAAAAGCCTGTTATTACATCAAAACCAGTAAAATCATTTACTTCCCATAATGAATTAACAACTGAAGCTGCCCCGGCTTCCATAAAATTCCTGGTTAAACTTAGAATACCTTCGCTCCTGTTTATTACACCCAAGCCAGAATTACATGCACTAAGACAAACCATTGGGCTTTCCAATTCAAGAAAACTTATTTCATGGCCCCAAAGCTTTCCACTAAGGGAATCATCTGCATCTTCGTAAAATTCAAGATAGCCGCCCGATTCAAAATTTCTTTCTCTGTTTGAATGCATGGCAAAATGAAAAATTCCGGGATCACTAATACTGCTGTAAAAATTGGATAAGGAAGCCTCTTTACCATAATAATAATTTCCGTTAAACAAAGTTGAGATATACTCCAATTCCCTTTTTGCTCCAGATAAACCCTCAGTTTCGAGTGAAAAAAGATTATCAATTGCAGGTGCAAAGGCATTTATAGAAATTTTTCTGATCTTATATTTTCTCTCCCTAAAGAGGAGGTTAACAGAATAAGCATAAGATATATTATATTGATGGACCAGATAAGAAAGACCAGAGAAATTAACCAGTCCCTCCTTAGTTTTAAGGCTAATAAGACTTTCAAAAGGGAGAATATTCAATCTTTCGTCGGGGATAATAAATAACTCATTTCCATTAAAAAATTTCTCAACCGGTTCTATCAGATAGCTATAAAGATTATAAAGTGAATTACTTAATGAATCGAAGGAACTTATGCTTATCTCCCTGTCTGGAAAAGTTTCAAG
>JAGLSB010000497.1 GCA_023135955.1 Bacteroidales bacterium
CCTGACTTAATATTTGCAGCTTTATTTGTGTGGATAATATTTTTCTTTGCAAGTTTGTCAAGCATTGAACTAACTTTTGGAAGCATTTCTTCAGCAGCAGCTTTCTCTGTAGTATTTCTTAAATTCTTTATCGCATTACGCATTGATCTTGCATAATATTTGTTCCTAATACGCCTTGATTCAGTCTGTCTGATTCTTTTCTTTGCTGAAAGATGTTGTGCCATTATAATTATTTTCAGTTGTTTACTCTATTTCAATTGCCGAAATTCGGGATGCAAAAATAAGGATAAATTTTAATTAAAAAAATATTTAGAAGGGAAAATCAGGGTCAACGCATTTAAATATTTTAAACAGTGGTGACCACGAGATTCCAATAAGCCTGAAAGGCTTAAACATCAATAGCCACGGGTGAAACCCGTGGTAAAGTGAATATCCAAAAGGATCAGTCCCAATATTTTTGCCAACGGCAAAAATATTGGGACTGGTGTGGCGTTGCGATTCCAGGCCACGGGTTTCACCCGTGGTTATTGATGTTTTGCCCTTTTAGGGCAAATAGAACGATAGTATAAAATAAATATTCCTGAGAAAGAAGCAAAAAAAATGTTTCATTAGTTAATACCCAATTTTAGAAGATTAATGATTGCTTCTTTAGAAATCCGAGGATCCAAGCCTGACTGACAGACAGGCTCGAAAAATTACAAAAATTGAAAATATTTTATTTTTCGGGATGTGCTGTTGTCTCGTCTTGAAATAGGTTTGCAATATATTTATAGATATAACCGCAAGGAACGCTAAGAAGAGTCATTTGTCTTCTATTTGTGCATTCGTGGCAATATTTTATTCGACACCTTTCACTCCTCAATTACTATTGCTCACTTTTTCTCACTTCTCACTATTCTCACACCTCTTCCTATTTCCAATTGTTTTTCATAGAATAATTTCAGAAATTTGCTTGTATAAGTTTAACAAATATTAGAATTATGAAATCATTTTTCAGCTTTCTCTTATTAATGGGAATGACACATTCTTTTTCACAGGAAAAATTTCAACATGACTCATTCAAAACCTCTCTTGGTGAATTAACAATGAGTTTTATCGGACATGGGACCCTCATGTTTCAACTTGACGAAATGGTAATTCATATCGATCCGGTAAGCCGTGAAGCAGATTATTCTGAGATGCTTGCTGCTGATTTAATACTTATTACTCATCAACATGGAGATCATCTTGATGCTGGAGCAATTTCAAAGATTCTAAAGGAGGAAACAAAGCTTATTATGACACAAACCTGTTTTGATATGTTTGAGATGGAAAAAGTATTGGACGCGGAAATATTGAGAAATGGAGATAAAAGTAGTTTTGGAAAATTAAAGATTGAAGCAATTCCGGCATACAATATTGAACATAAAAGAAGTAGCGGAGTAGCTTATCATCCGGAGGGTGAGGGTAATGGCTACATTCTTGATTCTGGAGATTTTCGAGTGTTAGTAGCCGGTGACACAGAAAACATTCCTGAGATTAAATCATTAAAAGATATTGATGTGGCCTTCTTACCAATGAATCTTCCATATACTATGACTCCGGAAATGGTGATTGATGCAGTAAAGGCTTTCAAACCAAAAGTTCTTTATCCATATCATTTTGGGAGAACTGATACCAATGAGTTAATCGAAAAAATGAAAGATTGTAAGGAGGTTGAGGTTAGGATTCGGGATTTTTAGTGCTAATATGTTGTGGGCCTTCAGCACAGGGTTTCGCTGCGCTTCTCCTTGTGCTAATAAGTTGCGGGCTTTCAGCTCTTTATTCTCAATCGTATTATAACACATGGTTTCGCTGCGCTTCACCCTGCGCTAAAATGTTATGGGCCTTCAGCCCATTCAATCTTTTATATGGTCTAAATTTGAGATTTAAAAATTTGGCTGGAAATTTCAGGTTTTAAGTTGTCAGCACTAAACCTTAAACTTTATACCCAATACCCCACTATCACTCACTATCACTCACTTCCCACTCACCTCCCACTCACCTCTTCCCTTCCCCCTACAATTTCACCCCAATCAACAAAATATCATCCGTTTGTATATTAGCATTTCCATCGATATCCTTATAAGCCATCCATTCACAAAGCATATCGTCGTAAACTTTCCTTTGATCTGAAAATGATTTTTCCTGATTTTCCAGCATCATTTGTTTGAAATGTTTCCTCATGAACTTTTTAAATCTTTCTCCACCAAATTGATCTGCAAAGCCATCAGAGAACATATAAATGGCATCATTTGGTTTATAATCAACTTCATTTAGCTTGAAATTGTCCATACGTGCATATAAACCCACGGGCATTTTATCTGCATTATATTCAATTAATTCCGGACCAGACTCAGTGGTTCGGATTAGGTACAGAGGATTATAAGCTCCTGAATAATATAACTTTTTAGTTTTAACGTTAAACGTACATAGAGAAATATCCATTCCATCTTTTCTATCTGCCTCTTCGTCGCCTTTCTGTTTGAATGAATTGATGATATGGCTACGCAACTTATCTAGTATTTCATTTGGCATCACAGTATTTTCCTCAATAATAATCTGATTTAGATAGCTGATGCCCAACATGCTCATAAAGGCTCCGGGAACTCCATGACCGGTACAATCTACAGCAGTAAAAATAATGTAATCCCCTTTTTGTCCAATCCAGTAAAAATCTCCACTAACAATATGCTGTGGTCGGAAAAGTATGAATGAATCTTTAAAATTTTTCTCAAGAATTGCATTTGAAGGAATCACTGCTTTTTGTATTCTTTCAGCATAATGAATACTGGATTCAATTTCAATATTTTGTTTTACAACAATATCGTGTTGCTTCTCAATTTCATCCTTTTGTTCCACGACTTCACGTGTTCTTTCTTCTACAATTTTTTCGAGTTGAATTTTTTCCTGTTGTAATTTTCTTGTCCTTAATTGAATTACTGTCACAACAATAAAAAGCAGAAAGATAACCGCAAGAATTATAAACCAGGGCCTCATCCAGAAAGGAGGTTTTATGACAAATGAAAAGTTTGCAATTGGTCCAACAATGTCATATTTATTTTTGGCCTTTACTTGAAAATTATATTTACCGGGACGTAATCCGGGGAGGACAACTTCTCTTGCAGATTGAAAAGGGGACCAGTTCTTACTCTGTCCATCAAGGAAATATGAATAACTAAGGTCCATATGATTTCCGTAATAAATGCTTGAGAAACCTATGGTAATATGATTTTCATTGTGAGTAAGGATGAGGTTTTCCGGAAGATTAAACCAAGAGAGAGTATTGCCTCTTTTTTTCCAGTTTTGCTCTTCAAAGAAGAGTTTCATTGTTTTTATTTGGGTTTCTGGTTGAAGAAACAAATCTGTTTGATCTTCGGGATTGAACCTGACCAGACCTTCATTATTTCCAAACCATGCGATAGAATTTTTATCGATAAATAGTGAATTATTTTTTCCTCCAGGATATCCATCATTAACATCATAATGAACGGTCTGTTTTATTGTATTTCCCTCTCCAAGTGTAATTTGGTCAAATCCATTTTCTGTGCTCGCAATGAGAACGCTATCAGATAAAAATTTAAGTGAATGAATAATATTTGATGAAAGAATTTCATTACCGGCTATGTGTCGAATAGGAATAGAATCATATTCTTGTTCAAAAAGAAATAAACCACCTCCCTGGGTTCCCAGCCATATATCCCCATTTTTATCTTCAGCTAATGCATAAATACTCAACTCTGAAAGGCCATCTTCTTTAATAAAATCAGTATATTCACTATCCCTAAGCCGGATAAGGCCTCCAAGGGTACCCAGCCAGATATCTCCTGAACTATGTTCAATCATTACCTGAATTTCATTGTTGACAATTCCATCATCTTCATTAACATTATAAACATCACCGTTTCGATACAAACTATATCCGTTATCTGTTCCAACCCATAGGTTTTCTTTTGTATCATAGAGAAGACAATTGACATTTTTGCTACTTATCATATTATTAAGAGCAGGGATGCTGGCTTTCCCTCCTTCTATTTTAGTTAGTCCAACTGAGCTACCTAGCCAAATAATGTCTTTCGAGTAGCTTATGGAAGTAATTTCATTTGATAAGAGTCCATTTTGTTTGTTATAACTTCTTACCGGAACGGGGATATCATCTTTAAATTGGTAGATTGAAAATCCTTCATCAGTACCGATAAAAATCTCTTCTTCATTATTTCCTACAGCATCGTATACCTGTGTTCCATTAATCCCGTTTCCTTCCCAATATTTAACAATAAGTTTATTGTCAAATTTTAAAATACCATTCCCCAGAGTTGAAAACCAAACTCCTCCTTTTTTACTTTCCGAGATCCGGTATATCTGATTAGTATTTAGTCCATTATCCTTATTAAACTGATCAATAATTTTGGAATGATCAAAGCGTATTGCTCCATTATCTTCAGTGGCCAGAAAGCAATCATTATCTGTTGTCCAGTGAATATCCCAGATCCGTTCATCATTGAGAAAATTCAGATAATCAGGTTTTTCTACTAATATTTTATCGAGGTCCTCATCAACTTCAATTTTAAATACTCCCTGCTGTAGAGTCCCAAACCACATATTTCCATCAATGTCTTTATCGCCGCATAAAATAAATCCGCTTGGAATATCTACACCTTCAACAAGTTTGGTTACATTAAAATCTTCATCACCATATTCAACAACATTTACTCCTCCAATTAGTGATAACCACATACGATTATGGTCGTCAAAATCAATATCAAATATGAACATATTAACCAGACCATTTGAAGTGGTATAATTCTCAATATTCAGGCTATCTTTGGTACTAAGCTTGAATAAACCTTTTGTTTCTGTACCAACCCAAATATTTCCAGAAGCATCTTCATTAATAGCCAGGACGGTAGTTTCATTTATTGCTGTGCCGGAAAAAGATTGAATATTATTGCCATCATATTTATCCAGTCCATTAACTGTGCCTATCCAAATATTCCCCTGGGAATCTTCAAATATAGAACGCACAATATTTCCAGACAAACCACTATTCTGGTCAATGATTTGAAAATCGATGCCATTAAACCTGCAAATTCCACTACCTTCGGTACCCACCCACATTTCACCACGCTGATCTTCAAGGGCACAAAATATAGTGGATTGTGGTAATCCCTGCTCAATTGAGTAGGATTTGAAGTAGTATTGTTGGGCGTTGGTTGTGAGGGATAAGAAGAAGGAGAGAGTGAGGAGGATTGTAATTTGACTGAGGTATTTCATAGGTGGAGATTTAAGTGCCTAAAGTTTAAAGTGCCTTGAGTGCCTAAAGTTTTAGTTTTTTACTAATTAAGTCATTGTTTTTTCCAAGTTGGTTTACCCCCCTGAATCCCCCCTAAAGGGTGGACTTATGAAACAAACTTATTTTATATTTACAGCATGCCTAAGCATTAAAGACACATCAACTCACAACTCTAGGCACTTTAAACTTTAGTCACTTCTTCTACTCTTTCTTAATAAATATAAACTGTCCCCCCTCATCTCCGGTATTTCTCACAGGACTGTATGCAGGCGATTGATATGAATTATTAGATACAGGGATCACCAGATCATTGAATATTTGTCCGGCATCAAAATATTTTTCCTCATTTCCACTCAGCGCTTTTAAAAAGTAGTAAGTAAAAATAGAGTGCCCATCTTTTCCACCGTCCATTACTGGTTCAACACCGCCGGAAGTAAGTGCTTTTCTGCTTGAGAGGGTATAAACTTTTTGATAATACTTGGTAGTATTATCGTATGGAATTGTCATGGTTTTTCCCCGGAAAATATCTCCGCTAAAGCATGCATCGGTAACCAATAGTGTATGCTTTGATTTTATTCCAGCAAGAAATGCCTTAATGTCTTCATTAGAAATATAATTATACATCGACTTAGTTTGTGCGTCGACAGGCACCCAGAAACCTTTTTTCATTTCATCGTTATAGTCGCCATGTCCGGAGTAGAAAATCATCACATTGTCGTTTGCTGTTACGTTGTTCATCAGCCATTCAAATTCCTTAAGAATATTCTGGCGGGTGGCTTCTGTGTCGTAGAGACCTTTAATATGGTGGAAATCGTATCTGGAAGTAAGAACTTCTTCAACACCTTTTGCATCATTCACAGCATTTTGCAGGGGTTGCCATTCACCGCTATAATTATCGATACCGACAATGAAAGCGTAGTAATTCCCTACCTGTACAGATTTCATGGCAGAAGCTACATTTAATCCTTTCAGCGGATCGCTTCCTCCACGGAACTGGGCATAAGTTTGAGCCATGGTTTTGTCAACTTCATTCACTATAGCCTTATCCAGTTTTATATTGAAATCTAAATCGCTGGCATTGGAAATATCTGCACCAGTAATTTCAAAGCTAACAGGTATATTATCGGGGGCATAATCTTTGGTAGCATAAAGTTGAAGTTTAACATGTTCCTCCTGTCCTGCAATTAAATTATCGACAGTTTTATAATCTACAACAGTTACATTTTCGGGAATAATGTATTTTATTTCAAGAGTATTGGTGTTCTTTTTTCCAACATTCTTCACATTCAATGTAAGAGTAACAGGGAGTCCCCGCTTTACAATTTCATTTTTAGACGAAAGGATATAGTCCATAATAAGAACCTGCGATTTATCTTCCTCCACTTCATCTAAATAATGTACCTTAAAATAGTCAACGAGAATAGTTGAATTTTCAGCTACCTGAATACCCATTAAGTTCCCGTAGAAATCTTCGAAAGGCATGTTGTGAACAAGTTGCTCATTCAGAAAGAAGAAATATTCCTTTCCCACTTTTCTCACTGTTAATTTATTTGGTGCATATCGATTGACTTTATCTGTTTCTGTAAAAGGTACAAAATCGTGAAAATCGCCGGTATATTTATCGATGGTAAAATGGCCGTTTCCGGTAAGAAGAAAGTCGAATTGCTGTTGAGGACTCTTTGATTTTCCCCATTGCAGTCCGTAACCTTTTTCCATGTCTCCGGCTTTGAATTTTATTTGTGTTTCAATTTCAAAATCACGTTTAGTATCGACAATTACCGGAAGGTGATCTTCTTTAGGTTTGTTTGTCAGCGACTGAAAATAAAGCTGTCCGTTCTCAATATTTTCTATCCAGCTATCTTCTTCAATTCCCAGTAGCCAGTAGTTAGAGAAGGAGGTAAAATCATCGTAGAGAATTTCTTCCGAAGGACTATTTGCATTGTATTTATAGTCTGCAGGAGTTGTTTGTGCCATAAGATTCATAGAAACTACGAGCACAAACAAGTTTGTCAGGATTATTGATACATTTTTTTTCATTTGATTATTTTTTTCATTTGCCATACGCAAAGTTCTTTCCACTATACATCGAAGAGAATGTTTACAGTAACTGATTTATTTTTAATAAGGAAAATTAAGATAATTTAGGGAATTATGCAATTGAATTTTTATAGATATGTTTTTAATCATCGGCACTTCGACTGCGCAGTC
>JAGLSB010000498.1 GCA_023135955.1 Bacteroidales bacterium
CCCGACGATCAATAATAGATTTTAACTCTTCATTGTTTATCATATTTCAATTTTATTTAATGTCCAAAATTAGTCAACAAAACAGAATACTTGTAAAATTTTTCATCATTTTTTTAACCAGTACCCTTCGACCCTTCGACAAGCTCAGGGACCTCAGGCTCAGGGCGGCGCCCAGCAACCAGAACCGAGCGGAGCGAGCTCAACGACTGAAAGGAGTTAAACCAGCACCCCCCTACAGAATTTCATCAATAGCCTTATAAATCAAATCGCTTTCAAAGCCTTTTGAGCCCAAAAAACGAAAAAGTTTTCCCTTTCGGCTGTAAATATTTTTTTCTTTTAATGTTTTATTCTTTTCATATGCCAAATCAAGGATAACTTTATAATAAATATCTTCATTTATAAGGGATAGGCTTTCTTCAATAATTCCTGTATCAATACCTTTAATTTTTAAAGCTTGCTGAATTTTTATTTTTCCCCATTGGTTAAATTTGAATTTATCACGACAATAAAACTTACTGTATCTTTTATCATCGATAAATTTGTCTTTCTTTAGGCTTTCAATAATTCCAGTTCTCTCATTATCATTGAGTGAATATATCTTTAGTTTTTCTTCGATGTCGCCACTACATTTCTCTGATTTGGAACAAAGTACCTGCATCCTATCCAGTGCCGATTTAATTATTTCTTCATGATCCTGACTCATAATTTCTGTGCTTTTATTATTCTGTCCTTTCCATGAATATCTTTTATGAGAGTAATGTTTATGAAACCATTTTGATGAAGTACTATTTTGATCTCCTCACCAAAAACTTCGTTTATTTCTAAATACAATTTTCCTCCTTTATTAAGCTTTTTTATAGAGAATTCTATAATTGCTTTGTAAAAAAGTAAAGGATCATTGTCAGGAACAAAAAGTGCATCCGAAGGCTCAAAATCAAGCACATTTGATTGCATTTTCTCTCTCTCAAGTAATCTCACATAAGGAGGATTACTTACTATTAGGTCAAATGCCGGAAACTTTGAGTAATCAGGATCTAAAACATCATCGTGTAAAAACTCAATATTGACATTATTAATAAATGAATTTCGCTGCGCTACCTCAAGGGCTCCTTTAGAGATATCTGAAGCGAATATTTGTGCAAAATTTAATTCCATTGCCAGACTAACAGAGATGCAACCCGATCCTGTTCCTATATCGAGAATGTTTCCACTGAATGTTTTTTCTGTGTTTTTCAGTATCTCTAAAACGATTTCCTCTGTCTCTTGCCTTGGAATAAGACAATTTTCATTAACAAATATTTTTCTATCCATAAACCAGGAATAACGAAGTACATATTGAACCGGTTTATTTGTTAAGAGATCCTTTATCCAGTGTTCCAGTTGGGAGATTTCAAATTCTTCCAGGTCCTTATTTTCAATTCTAGCTACTGGACCTGATTTATATCCAAGGTGTTCGACTAAAAGCCGGGCAATAGAACTTCCTTCCTGTTCAGTATAAACAGGATTTATACTTTTAATAATATGTCTTATACCTTCTGTTAGTTTCAAATCCTTATTTTTGTTTAAAATTAACATTTGAAAATGGAAACAGCTGCTTCTGATGTGAAATTTATGCAACGTTGCCTTGAACTTGCCAGGAAGGGAAAAGGCAAAACAGGGTTAAATCCAATGGTGGGTTGCGTAATAGTGCATAGGGGAAGCATAATAGGAGAAGGGTACCATAAAGAGTTTGGGGGTTCTCATGCTGAAGTAAATGCAATTTCTTCTGTTAAGAATCATAATTTATTAATAGAATCAACCCTTTATGTAAACCTGGAGCCATGTTCACATTTTGGGAAAACTCCCCCTTGTTCTCTTTTAATAAAGGAAAAGAGCATCCCACGAGTTGTCATAGGTGTTAAAGATCCAAATCCTAAGGTGGCAGGGCAGGGCATTGCCAGTTTGCAGAAGGCAGGAATTATTGTAAAGGCAGGTATTCTTGAAAGAGAGTCAATTCATCTTAATCGTAGATTTTTCATAAATGTATTAAAGAAAAGACCATATGTTATCTTGAAATGGGCAGAAAGTAAGGATGGTTTTTTAGATAAAATCAGGATACCTGATTCTCCCATACAGCCTACCTGGATAACTAATTTTACAGCCAGAAAACTTGTGCATAAATGGAGAGGAGAGGAGGATGCAATTTTTGCTGGTGTTAATACTATTATTGCTGATGATCCTGCATTAAATCTTCGAGATTGGAGTGGTAATCAACCTGTTAGGGTTTGTATCGACAGATATAACAGAATTGGCAGTCAATCGAAGATAAAGGACGGTAAGCAGAAAACATTTTTATTTTCGGAAGGTTCACGCGATAGCGACAAAACTTACCATGAGGAAATTCAACCTGGATTTAGTCTTGCAGATATGCTGATTTTTTTATTTAAAAAAAA
>JAGLSB010000499.1 GCA_023135955.1 Bacteroidales bacterium
TACCTCTTTAAATTCAGCCTGGATGGTGAGCTCATTTATAAGGAAGAATACGGCCCCGAGTTTACTGCAAGCTATCCTGGAACAAGAGGCTCTCCTGTTATAGTAGGCGATAAAATTTATCTTATCAGTGGTTTTGGACATCTCTCCTGCCTGAATGAAAAAGATGCAAGCCTGATATGGAAAACTGATATGGTTAATGATTACGGTGGGGATACAATCAGATGGGGATATAATGAGACTCCGGTTATTGATGGCGATGTAATCTATGCAACTCCCGGCGGAAAAAACAGTGTTATCGCTTTAAACAGAAACAATGGCGATCTGATCTGGTCTTGCGAAGGCAAAGGCGAATTATCTGCTTATTGCACCCCACTCCTTTTTGAACACAATGGAAGGAAGCTTCTAACAACCCATACTGAATCACATTTACTGGGAATCGATCCTGATTCTGGAGAACTACTATGGACACAGCCTCAACCTAACAAATGGTCCGTTCATGCTAATACACCCGTTTATCACGATGGCGGAATCTTCTTTTTCAGCGGCTATGGCCAGGGCTCCGGAAAACTGAATCTTAGCGAAGATGGAAACTCTGTTACACTCGCATGGAATAATGTATCAATGGACAGCCGCATGGGCGGTGCTGTTTTTGTTGATGGCTACATTTATGGTTCCGGAGATAAAGGCCGGGAATGGAAATGTATCGATTGGGAAACAGGAGTAAATACCTGGGAATCAGATTCGATTGCCAAAGGTGCTACAATTTATGCCGACGGATTACTTTTCGGATATTCCGACAAAGGAGAACTTTCATTGGTAAAAGCCAATCCTGAAAAATTTGATCTCATCAGCGTTACAAAAGTCACAAAAGGAACCGAGCAACATTGGGCGCATCCTGTCATTAATAATGGAGTTCTTTATCTGAGACACGGACAAGCTCTTATTGCCTATAAAGTCAAGTAAAATCCAAAGAAATATGAAGAATATAATTAAATCATTTACTATCATCATTTTCCTGTTTTTGAATTTATGTATTTATGCCCAAGATTCCCAATGGCGCGGGGAAAACAGGGATGGAATTTATAATGACAAAGGCCTGCTTCAGGAATGGCCAAAAAAAGGATCTGAAAGGATATTTCTTTTAGAAGATTTGGGTAGTGGATATTCCAGTCCAATCGTTAAGAATGAGATTATTTACATTAGCGGGAGAAGAGATTCTATTGAAGTTTTGACCGCTGTAAATATGGATGGAGATATTTTATGGGAAACATTAATTGGTGAAGCTTGGCTTAGATCTTATCCCGATTCCAGATGCTCTCCAACCATTGAAAATGATCGTATCTATATTAGCTCTTCAACCGGTAACGTAAACTGCCTCGATCTTAAGACCGGCGAAGTAATCTGGGCCGTAAATACTCATGATAATCATAAGGCAGTATTTGGTCGCTTTGGCATGGCAGAATCTGTCTTACTAACAGAAACGGCAGTAATATCGACTCCTGCAGGCGCAAAAACCGCGC
>JAGLSB010000005.1 GCA_023135955.1 Bacteroidales bacterium
GGTAGGAAATTCTCACAATACTCATTCTGTGGCAGATCATTAACGATTGGTAAAGTATTTATATTAGGAACGGTAATATTTTCAATTGTAAAATTCTCTCTAAGCGTAAGGAATGCACCACCAACATCATATTTATATTCTACCGTAAACTCACCTTCATTTAGAGTTACAGGACTAATTGAAGCAGTATTATCAAAATTATCAACAAGTCCGGCTACAGGTTGAGGATCCACCCCTGTACTCAGCAATCGGAATTCACCAATTTTGTCCTCAGTATTTGTTGCCGAAATGAAAAAAGGATCAACATAATCACAATAAATTGGTTGATCAATAATTATTTCACCTTTCGCCGCTAGTACTAATATCTCAATACTGTCAATACTTGAACAACTGTATGAATTTATATAATCATAATATAAAGTATGAGGTGATTCGATAGTATCTGCTATTTCAGGACTAAAATAACCTGTAGATGAAATTACACCGGGTCCTGAGAAAGTTCCTCCCATAAAGTTTGCCTCAAGTAGAACCGGTTCATCTTCAACGCTATGCTTATAATTGAGATCTATTATTTTCACGTCAGTTCTGGGGTTCACAATAACTTTTACTAATCCGGAACCAACATTTTTAATCCCGTTGACATCAAATACTGAGTCAACCCTTATGTTAGAAGTAATAATCGGACTTACATAAAATTCATAAGGTGAAACAAGAATATTATCATGAAGAGTTGTTGTAACACCATCTGAGATATAAAATTTCAATGGAACTCTTCCTGTGAAATTTACTAACAGTAAAGCGGAGTCGTTTATACACATCTCTTGATTACCTGCTATTGTTGCTTCAGGCAATATTGTATAGACAGCGAGGTTATTAGGTTCAACAGTATTATAAATATCACTTTGATTACCTGCAACATCGAACATTTGCACAGTTACTTCGAGCATACCAACCTCAACCTCAACATCACTTGGATTTACTGTATAAAACAGAGTATATTCTCCTGAACCAGTATGTGAACCTGTTAGGAATGGGGAAGAAAATGGAATGCCATTAACTTCTGTTTCAACGTCGAAACTATAATCGTCACCATCTGTACGAACAATAATTTCAACAACATCATTATGAGAATAAATAGAATCGGTAACACTAATTAAATCAATCAGTGGAGTATTTGCATCGACAGATACACTATTATCAGGCAAGGTAGTATATGTATAACTTTCATTACCAGCAAAGTCTAATAGAGTAAACTGAACTGTTAGAGCTCCAACTGCAACATCATTGTCACTTTCACTAACAGTATATTTAAGTAAATAAATACCATTACTTAAACTCTCCACTGATATTCCTGCTGAATCAATGCTCTCAAAATTAACTGAAGTAGGTGAAATTACATTATAATCTATACTATCAGAATCGGTTGAAACAATAATTTCAATCTGATCACCGACATTCATAGAATTTCCGGAAATCTGCATGTAATTTATAACAGGTCGTGTCGCGTCAATAACAATACTATCACTAATTTGGCTACTAAAGAACTCCCCAATTAATGGTAGATTGTTGAGTTGCAATCCACTAACTGGAATATCGTCGCTTACAAAGAAGTCACCACCATCTTCATCTACAGTAATATAACCTAAATATGAGGTATTACTTATCCGTTTCAGACTATCAAGATCCCGGTCTCCAATTGTCCCCTCAGAATAAGTGTAAACTGCCTCCAGATCATCAACCACAGTAATTAAAACAGATATAACATCTCCTATTTCAAATGTATCTTTAGCAATTGTAACATCTGTTATCTCTGGTTCAAGGCGCGATAAAATTGAAATATTATTAGAAGCTAAAGCTTCACCAGCAGTTAGTTCTGATGCGTCAACAGTAAGATTGAAATCATTAATATGAGCATCAAAATCACTTATATGTGACAGAATGACATTAACACTTTTAGAGCTAATATAGGTTACCGTATCAACTGTTATCAGACTCGGTTTATTAGTTGAGAAATTACTTATATCTAGAATAGCATCAACAAAAGTCTCATCTTTTAAACTAATTGTAACAACAGAACCATTCAGTGTCAACTCATCCAATCCCGGATCGTTAAGGAACATTTCGGATATAGCGGGCAAAATAACTATATCCGGATCCGGGATTACAGTCCCTGAACTCATATATACTAAACAGGACAATAGAATATCCGTCCGTAAAGTATCATTTTCCAGAATATTATAGTTTACAACCGGTGGTAATGTTATGGTAAGATCCTGACCTACGACATTAACACTACTTGCTCCCCGATCAGTACCGAGAATTGCCGGTTTAACTAAAGTCTCCCAATCAGTGCCTCCAGAAATACTATTTATCAAGTTAGCAGTTAGTATATCATCGCTTCCTATAGTGGGTGCCCATTCATCTTCTATCAGAGTAAAGATAATCTCTCCACCACCTGTACGAATATCATCTTCTTTATTGAAATCTCCAGTAACTATATTCCCCGAAGTATTAACAGATGCTACCAGCGGTAAGACAGAGAAAGCATTATTGACTGCAAAGGTTCCGGTAGTTGTTGTATTTAATAAATCAGCAACTACATTAATATTTATGAAATCCTCATTATCTATACTATATGAGGCAGCCGAAGGTAGTGTAATGCTAACTGTTGTTTCATTATCAAGACTAATGTTCGATAAAGAATAGCCTGTCACTGAAGAATTCCATGAGGCACTACCTGTAATCTCACTAAATAACAGATTTGCCAGAGCAAAATCAGAATCAATAGCACTTTCCCATTGATCTCCGATAACAGTAATTACAACTGTATTTCCACCTGCAATTATATCTGTTTCTGTTTCAGTATCCCCAGTAGTAACATCACCGGTTATAGTAAAACTTACAGATTCCTCGCTTATTATGAAAGTTTCCGGATCTGAGGCAACCGGGTATATAGTATTAGCAGAAGCATTTGCAAGTATATTTATACTTACAGTTTCATTCCCGCCAATATAATAATCGCTGGCTTCAGGAATAATTACCATTACTGTGCTGTCATTACTACGTAATACATTATTGTAATCAAGAGGGATAAGGTTCCAGTTTTGATCACCGGTAATTCCATTAAGGAAATCAACTGTAACAGGATTATCTGTACCTATTGCAGTAACCCAAGTATCATTTCTGAGTTTCACTATTAGAGTATCTCCGCCTGCCCGAATATCAAATTCATCTTTAGATGATAAAATACTTCCTTCAAGCACTGCCCTTAATGTATCGTGTTGTATGGTCATCGAAGATCCCGGAAGGTCATAATCTATAAATTGAACAGCATCAGAATTTATATTAGTGCTAACTGTTTCATTATCATAAATATTGTATCCAGAAGATGGTAGAGTAATAGTAACATTGTAATCATCATCGCGATTAATATGATTAAAATCAAGTGCTGATGTTACTGTTGACCAGTCCCTGTCACCTGAAAAAGAAGAAATTAGAGCAGAAGTAGAAGTATTGGAACCAGTTCCCAGATTAGTCTCCCACAAACCTTCAGTAAGCTGAAGAATAATAGTAGGTCCTCCTGGATTAATATCACTCTCCCCATCTAGAGAACCGTCAAAAATAGTCCCTGATACACTCACCGCAGCTCCCAATGGTGAAACAGAAAAAGTCTGTGAGCCTGAAATCGTATCACTGGTGGAATGTTTTAATACAGAATGCGGAACATTTACAGAAATAACTTCTTCCTCATTAATATCATATGATGCAACCGGAGGAAGAATAATTGTAACAATAGTGTCATAATCTCTTGTAATATCAGTAGTCCTGAGGGTTTCTATTACTTCATTCCATTCTGAACCACCGATTATAGCATTAAACAAGAGAGCTGCATTTGCTGAATCTGTCGCAATATCATCAAGCCATCTTTCCCCTGTAAGAGTCAGAATAATAGTACTATCCCCATTGCGAATATCCTGCTCAGTTTCGTCTGCACCTGTTGTCATAGAACCACTTACTGCAAGTGTGATACCTTCGTTAATTATCTCAAAGCTAGTAAGAACAGGAGTAATTGCATAAGCAGTATTAGTGAATAAACTTGCTGGAATATCAGCTATACTTACTGTTTCATTAGCGCTAAGGAAATACTCCGTAGCATCATCCAAAGGAATAGTTATCGACACAATATTCGCGGTAGTACGTACGACATTATCAATATCAAGGATAATTTGATCCCAGCTCCTATCACCCGTGATCTTGCCAAGCAATTCATTTGTTAAAGTCTCATCCACACCTATATTAGTATCCCATACATCATTTGTGAGTGTTAAAGTAATGTCTTTACCTCCGGCACGAACAGCAGACTCAGTAGAACCTAAAATAGTCCCGCCAATATCTACAATTAATGAATCATGTTTAATGGTCAATGAAGAAGCCGCAATATTAGTAGTGGTAGTTTGCACGGCATCAGCATCAACGCTTATGCTAACTGTTTCGTTAGCATAAATATCGTATAAAGAAGTAGCAGGAAGTGTAATTGTAACCTGAAAGTCAGTATTTCTTTCAATATTACCAGTACCCAGATTTACTTCTAAATCCCATTCTGTCCCACTTATCCCGGCAAACAGAGGATCGGCTATTAATGTGCTTGTTGCAACATCATCGTGCCATTTGTCGCCTGTAAGAGTCAGAATAATAGTTTCTGATCCAGCACGAATATCCTCCTCCCCGGGAGTGGCCGTCATTGAACCAGTCACAGCAACAGTGGGACCTTCGTTATTTATCTGGAAACTCGGATCTACAGGAGTAACATCATAACCAATAGTATTAGCAAATGAACCGTCTGGTATAGTTATGCTAACTGTTTCATTCGCTCCAATGAAATAGTCCGTAGCGTCAGCCAAAGGAATAGTTATCGTCACAATATTGTCAGTACGACCAACATCAGCAATCGTAAGATTTGGTGAAATCTGGTCCCAGCTCCCAGAACCTGTAATTCCGTCAAGCAAAGCACTTGTTAAAGTAACATCAGTACCCAT
>JAGLSB010000050.1 GCA_023135955.1 Bacteroidales bacterium
TTCACAGATTCAACTACTCCTTCAAAGTGATTTTCTCCTAATGTAGTATTCAGAGTACCCCAATTATCAGAATCTTCTTTTCCCCAATCATCCCCATTGGGAATAAGTCCATCTTTTAAATCTTGTTCCTGACGATCTATTCCCCATTTAAGGAAACTTCCATTAGTACCATGGATTAAGAATTTGGGTCCGGGCTCACGCACCAGATAACTTGCCTTTAGACTAACTTTTAATCCAGGATAACTCATGATAATTTCGAAATTATCATCTATTTTACTATTAGGCCTGGTTTTACGGATATTGGCGAATACAGTGAGGGGCTTCCCAAAAAGGACTATTGCCTGATCGATGAGATGTGATCCAAGATTATAAAGCGTTCCTGCTCCTGTATCCTCTGACTCTTTCCAGCTACCTTCTAAAATCACATTCCTGTAGCGATCAAAATGAGCTTCGTAGTCAACTAATTTCCCAAACACATTATCATTTATTAAATTTTGAATTGTAAGAAAGTCGCTATCCCATCTTCTATTCTGAAAAACGGATAAAATAAGTCCTTGTTTTTTCGCAATATCAATTAATTCATCTGCCTGTTCACTCTTTTGTGTAAAAGGCTTTTCAATTATAACGTGTTTACCGGCTAATAATGACTTTTTAGCATAATCAAAATGAAGGTAATCGGGTAGGTTTACTATAATTAATTCAATATCCTTATCCTGACATAATTCATCGCAACTTCTTACTATATTCGCGTAAGAATATTTTATTTTGCTGTTGTTGTTGTTTCTTTCAACAATCGATTTAATTTCAAAACCTTTATTGACATGAAGAAGAGGTGCGTGGAAAACAAAGCCGGACATTCCAAAAGAAGCAATACCTGTTTTTATAGAATCAATCATTATTTTCTTTTTAATAATAAGCCTGCAAAATTATAAAAAGAATCTATTAGTCCTAATAATTTTGAAGAAGGAAGAGAACCAAAATTTATAATGATTGTTTATTAAATATATAAAATATTTCCTGATCATATTCAAGAATGCAATTTATGCACAAAAATGAAATTAAATTTAATAATGAAAGCCTATGGATCTAAGATATTTAAGGTATACTGCTTACTTTTATTAGTATATTTATACACAAGTTTTTAAAATATGAAATAATTTTTATAAAAAATAAATTAAAATTTAATAATAATGAATAAGTACTTATTTCTCTATACAATTACAAGCATGCTACTATTTACAAGTTGTAGTCAAAACTTGCCTGCTGAACCTCAAGTTCAAAAAGTTGATAATATTGTTTTTCTCATAGGTGACGGCATGGGCGTAGCTCAGGTTTATGCTGCTATGTCTAGTTCTACTGAAAAGTTAAACATGGAGCTATCAAATAATACAGGACTTTCAACAACCTTTTCTCTAACTGATAAAATTACAGATTCAGCTGCAGCAGGTACAGCTCTTGCAACTGGCATAAAGACAAAGAATGGTGTTATTGGTCAGGATACTCTAGGTAATGCTTTCTCTAGCATTTTACATGTAGCAGAGAATCATGGATTAGCTACTGGGCTTATAGCTTCATCTTCTATTACTCATGCTACCCCAGCTGCTTTTATTGCTCACGAGTTGAAACGAGGAGATTATGAAGCAATAGCGGCCGATTTTCTTGCTACAGATATTGACGTCTTTATTGGTGGGGGATATGATAATTTTGCACTTAGAGAGGACGGATTAAATTATATTGATAGCCTTACTGCTAATGGCTACGATGTTGCAAAAAACATTGAAGATGTTGAGTTATCGGTCTCTGATAAACTCGCAGGATTACTCTATGAGTTTCATCCTCCAAAATATTCAGAAGGACGTGGTGATATGCTTCCAAAAGCAACAAAAAAAGCTCTTGATATATTGAGTAAAAATGAAAAAGGATTTTTCCTTATGATTGAAGGATCACAGATCGATTGGGCAGGTCATGATAATGACACAAAGTATAATGTGGAGGAAACACTTGATTTTGACCGTACAATAGGTGTTGTACTTGATTTCTTAAAAGAAAATCCAAATACTTTAGTTGTAGTGACAGCTGATCATGAAACAGGAGGGATGGCATTAACTTCAGAAACTGGGGATTATATGAATTCTGATGCCTCATGGGGAACAGGAGGCCATACTTCTATTATGGTTCCTGTTTTTGCTTATGGTGCCGGAGCTGATTCATTTACAGGTATAATGGACAATACTGATTTCTTTACAAAATTTTCAAAGCTTTATGGCTTTGATTCTGAATAAAGTGTATTTCATAAACAAGAATATTAAGGGAGTAAAACTATTTTTTATGGTTTTATTCCTTTTTTTATGTCATGCAGATCAACTCAGGTTTTTCAGGATAGCGATCTGTCACCTAAAGTTAAGGAGGAGTTGATTGTGCCACTATCAAAACAATTAAAGGAAAGCAGTGGCCTTCTGATAATCAATGATTATTTCCTGAGTTTTAATGATAGCGGTGGAAAAAATATCCTTTATGCATTCAAAAAGGAATCTCCTGATAGTATAATTGAAATTAATATTCCCGGATCCATGAATGTTGACTGGGAAGATATTCTTAAGCTCCACCCATTTTATAATCCTATCTCTATTTTACTAAGCAGTGTAATGTTTTCCAGATTAGAATAATCGTATATATAGAATCCTTCATCACCTATTGTAAACAGGAGATCGTCCAGAGGTATAACATCCAAAGCATTGATATTCGGGAATTCTGCCAGCTTATTGTTATTGATATCTAATTTATCTTCTACATCATAAACTACCAATCCATTATCTCCCTGGCAAATAAATAGTGTAGTTCCAGAAATACCTAAACCATATGGCTCATTCATTGTATAAGATGCTATTCTTGACGGATTTGATTTATCAGAAACGTTGATTACCTCCAGTAGGTCAGCAGTACCACCACACATATTCCCGGATCTCAAAGTTACATAGGCAGTATTTCCTCTTACAACTACAGGATCGCAACTGGTAACATGGCTGTATTCTGATTTTTTGACAGGATTATCAGGAAATTCCAGATCCAGGATATGCAATCCATTTGTTGCACCCAGGTACATATAATCTTCATAAATGAACATTGTTTCAAGCCCCCATCCAACATAATTATCATAGATTAAATCAGGTGCATTAATATCGCTTATATCAATTACCTTAAGAATACAGGCTTGTTCAAGCAAATAAAGATATTGATCAAATGTGGCAAACCTTGCCATTGACCCTCCAACTCCGTAGGAATCACCTCCGCCTGATGAAACAGATCTCGTTGAACTCATTGCATCTACTAGCCCATATTCATAAAATACACCCCATGGTTGGGTGTTATTGTAGATTTCCTGTGTGTAATCTTCTATTACCCAGTCTGTCACCACACCCTTATTATTATCAATTTGCGCTAAGGGGTATTCAATATCATAGGGAGGAAGAGTATAATTGAGTATGCTGTCAAGTCTGTTTATTTCTACAGGAGCCAAGGGATCGCTGATA
Source organism: Bacteroidales bacterium (assembly GCA_023135955.1). Taxonomy (GTDB): domain Bacteria; phylum Bacteroidota; class Bacteroidia; order Bacteroidales; genus JAGLSB01. Next base: position 3,531 of record JAGLSB010000050.1, read on the forward strand.
TCAATAAGTACAATGTCAATATAACTGTCGACATACAAAATATTATTTTTGATTGCCATATCTACATTTCCAGGAATATCAATAAAGGATATGGCTGTAGGTGTTGCAGGCTCAGATATATCAATAATATGAATGCCTTTCATATATTCATTAATGAAAATATAGTCATCCTTGAAGTAAATTTTACCCGGTTCCTCCATGGGCACTGGTTCTTTAACTTTGATTGCATCCCTCAAATCATCATAAGTCAAATAAATTGGAACATTAGCCGTAAAGGTTTGAAATTTTCTGTTTTCACAAGAAGAAAAAACAATTGCGAGTAAAAGCAGACTTGTAATATTTGTTATTAATCTTTTCATGGTTAATTTTTCTTCTATGATGCATCTTGTCAAGAACAAGTTGCGTCGTACGCAACCTTTCTTTATAAATCTTCATCCTGAAGGAGAATTTAAATCCATTAAAATTATTGTTATGAACAAGAAAATTCTAATACTGATCATTATTCTATTAACTCCGGCAATTGCAATTCTTGCTCAGAAAGTCGATGAAGTTACATTGAAAACAGGATCTGTCATCAGGGGTTCAGTTATTGAAATTAATGTTGATGGGAAAGTAATTATTGACGATGTCGCAGGAAATACCTGGGTATTTAATATGAGTGAGATTGATAACATAAAGCAGGTTGAAGCTATTGAGATATCAGGAACTGGTAGGTACCCGTCCGGGTGGATTAATATGACCTCGATAGGTTTCCTTGCCGGCTCTAATAATAGTGTGCAAATTGCACCTTTCAGTTTAATTTCCTCCTTTGGTTATAAGAATTCAATGAGTATATACACAGGTGTTGCAACAGGTATAGAATTTCTGAATATCAACCATATACCTATT
>JAGLSB010000500.1 GCA_023135955.1 Bacteroidales bacterium
GACGCGCCACGTGTTATTGTAGGGACGCGCCACGTGGCGCGTCCCTACAATAACCACCAACCACCAAATAATCACAATACCACATTATTACCCCCCTACCGTGAGAACATCCATAAATCATTTGTAGAATAATTCGGATTGAAATAATATCCCTCCACATCAAAAGCTTTAAGGTCTTCGTGATTTTGGATTCGGTTTTCAATAATGAACCTAAGCATTAATCCCCTGGCCTTTTTTCCATAAATGGTGATGAATTTTAGTTTCCCGTCCCTCTCCTCTTTAAATTGGCACTTAATAATTTTAGCTTTTAGATTTTGGGGATTCACAGCATTAAAATATTCATCGCTGGCCAGATTTACCAAAACTTTTTCTTCATGACTTTCAAATTCCTTATTCAGGTTCTGAGTGAGTTTGTCTCCCCAGAATTGATATAAATTTTTCCTCCTTTTTACACTAAGATCTGTCCCCATCTCTAATCTGTATGCCTGCATTAAATCAAGTGGCCTAAGAACACCGTACAAACCAGATAAAATTCGCATGTTATTCTGTGCAAATTTCAAATCACTTTCTTTCAAAGATTTCGCCTGCAAACCATTAAATACTTCACCGCTAAACATTAAAATAGCCCGGTCTGCATTTTCAAGTGTAAATGGCCTGTTCCATTTCAGATACCGACCTATATTTAATTCGGACAGTTTTGGGTTAATGCTCATAAGTTTTTGAAGCTGCTTTGGGGAATATTTTCTCAGTTTTTCAACCAAAATATTTGCTTCATCCAAAAAATCAGGGATTGTAAAATCATTTGTTATTTTATTTGGATTTTCATTAAGGTTTTTAGAAGGGGAGATTATGGCGATCATAGTTCAATTTTTAGTCTAAATTAATAGAAAATAGTTGGCTTGACAAAGAGCATTAGTTTTAAATAATGGCAATTTGAAATAACATATGAAATAATTAACTTTGAACAAAAGATGACAAAATGGATATTCAGACTCGAAAAATAAATTTTGTGCAGGAATTCTTACGTTTACGGAATGTAAAGTTGATTGAAAAATTTGAAAAAATTCTCCTTGAAAATAAGGCTAAGGAATATGAAACAAATCTTAAACCTATGGAAATGGATGAGATTAATAATATTGCTGACAACTCTATTGAAGATTCCCGATATGGTAAAGTTGTAAATGCTAATGAGCTGTCAATTCATGATTAGGTATTTCTAAAATCTTAGCCTCCCACTTTTAGGGGAGGTATTTTAATCACTCATCTACCCCTCCCTAACCCTCCCCTAAAGTGGAGGAAATAGTTTGCCATTTCATGATGACGTGTCCTCAAAATATTAGCCTCCCACCTTTAGGGGGGAGGTTGGAGGGGGGTATATATTTAATAAAATTTACAATCTTTGCATTTCAAAATAATTCTATGGATAGATTTTCAGAAATAATTGCTAAAAGAACAGGATTATCTGTTGGTAACGTAGCTAATACAATAAAACTTTTCGATGAAGGTGCCACCATTCCTTTTATAAGTAGATACAGGAAAGAAATGACAGGGAGTATGGACGAGTTACAGGTGGGGGAAGTGAAAGAACAGCTAACATTAATACGGGAACTGGAGAAAAGAAAAGAAACTGTACTCAAAGCTATTGATGATCAGGAAAAACTTACACCCGAATTAAAAAAGAAAATTGAAGAATGTGATAACTTAACTGATCTGGAAGACATTTACCTTCCCTATAAAATCAAGAAGAAAACACGGGCAACCAAAGCACGCGAAGCAGGACTTGAGCCTCTTGCTGTAATAATAATGAAGCAAAAGGAAGTAAATATTGAAGGCAAAGCTGCAGAATTTATAAACGACGATATTACTGATGTTGATGCTGCTTTGGCAGGCGCACGTGATATTATTGCTGAATGGGTGAGTGAAAATAAGCGAGCGAGAAATTCATTACGTTCATTATTTGAAAGAACAGCTGTAATCTATTCCAGTATAATAAAAGGAAAAGCAGCTGATGCTGAAAAATATCAGGATTATTTCGAATTTTCAGAGCCATTAAAAAATTGTCCTTCTCACAGGATGTTAGCTATAAGGCGAGCAGAAGGTGAAGGCTTTCTGAAAATTTCTATTCAGCCCGATGATGAAAAAGCAATAGAGGATTTAAAGAATATTTTTGTAGATGGATATTATGAGGTTTCCCAACAGGTTGAAAGAGCGGTTGAAGACTCATACAAGCGCTTACTTTTCCCATCTATTGAAAATGAATTTAAAGCACTTACAAAAGAAACTGCCGATACTGAAGCAATAAAAGTTTTCTCGGAAAACCTCCGGCAATTATTACTTGCTTCACCACTGGGCCAAAAAGAAGTGCTTGCAATCGATCCTGGATACAAATCAGGTTGTAAAGTTGTATGTCTTGATAAGCAAGGCAATCTTCTTCATAATGAAACTATATATCCTCACCCACCTCAGCAAGATCGTGGTGGTGCCCAAAAGAAAATTAACTCTTTAGTTCAGCAATATAATATTGAAGCAATTGCAATTGGAAACGGTACTGCAAGTCGCGAAACAGAGCATTTTATTCGCAGCATACGCTTCGACCGTGAATTGCAGGTTTTTGTGGTGAGCGAATCGGGGGCTTCTATTTATTCAGCTTCCAAGATAGCAAGGGAAGAATTTCCCAGTTATGATGTAACGGTCAGAGGTGCAGTATCAATAGGAAGACGACTTATGGACCCGCTTGCAGAGCTGGTAAAAATAGATCCTAAGTCGATAGGGGTTGGTCAATATCAGCACGATGTAGATCAGACAAAACTTAAATCAGGGCTAGATAATGTTGTAGAAAGTTGTGTTAATCAGGTTGGCGTAAATGTAAATACTGCTAGTAAGCATCTGCTGACATATATCTCGGGTTTGGGACCTGTACTTGCCCAAAACCTGGTGGACCATCGTAAGGAAAACGGTGCTTTCAAAAAACGTAGTGAATTAAAAAAAGTAGCTCGAATGGGTGATAAGGCTTTTCAACAGGCTGCAGGATTTTTAAGAATTGAAGGAGCCTCAAATCCCTTAGATAATTCTGCTGTTCATCCCGAAAGTTATTTTATTGTTGAAAAAATGGTTAAAGATCAGTCCTGCCGCATCGAAGACCTGATTCAATCGAAAGATATCCGTGATAAAATTAGAATTAATGATTACATCGATGAAAATATAGGTTTGCCCACTCTAAAAGATATCATTAATGAGCTTGCCAAACCAGGCAGAGATCCGCGTACTAAAATTGAAGTATTTGAATTTTCCAGCGATGTTTATAAGATTGAGGACCTTAAAACAGGAATGGAATTACCGGGAATAGTGACAAATATTACAAACTTTGGTGCTTTTGTAGATGTTGGAGTCAAACAAGACGGCCTGGTTCATATTTCACAACTGGCTAATAGGTTTGTAAAAGATCCTAATGAGGTGGTTAAGCTTAATCAGCATGTAAAGGTGAAGGTTCTGGAAGTGGATGTAAGCAGGAAGAGGATTCAGTTGAGTATGAAGGGGTGAGGGTGGTGCTATGTGAAACTCAGCTTTCGGGAGTTTACGAACCGAAAGATGTTAGTTGAACTAGTCCCGAGTATTCTCTCGGGATCTTTGTGATAGTGTGATAGTGTGCTGGTGTGCTGGTGTGTTGGTGTGATGGTGTGATGGTGTGCTGGTGTGGAAAACTGGGATTTTTTGTTATTATTTGACTTACTATTCGTCCCGAAGGGACGGCTTAATTCAGCCCAAAGGCAACGCCTTGGG
>JAGLSB010000501.1 GCA_023135955.1 Bacteroidales bacterium
GGTAGAATAATAATCCTGATTCCTGATGGTTAGTATGATGAATGGCCTGTCCTGCCATAAATCCCTCCTTCGGCTCAGGCGAAAGTTGTGCTAACAATGTCTGACTTAAAAAGCTTAACCCGATAAAAAAAATGATTGAAGTGAGTACATTTCTTTTCTTCTGAATTAATCTCCTCATAAGTTAAATTATTAATAGAACATATATACGCATCGGCGTCCAATCCGAATTGCCTGATTGAATAAATTAAAAATAACAAGAATCCTTTTCCAAGGAGTTTCGATTTTTAATGGTGCCCTGTAAAGATAAAAACTAATTTAAATTTACATTGGTCTGACGAGAAAAGCTCTTTGTCTGGCAGTATTTATTGAGGGGGTTCTTCTTTTCTTCATCACCATCCCGAAGGGATGACCTAACAATAACCCCGGGCGTTTACCGCCCGGGGAAACGGATAACAAGAATCCCACAACCCCGGATGGGGTTGACAAAGTTTCCCGGGGCTCAAATATTGCAATTGAAATTTCTGTTATTATAATTAGTGCCTGGCAGAATAGATTTTAGAACTACACTCTCGTCAACCACGCTGTGGTTGTGGGTTCTACCGGGTTCGTTTACCCCGGACATAAATGTCCGGGGCTATTGTTTTCAAACCCGTCCCGGGTTTTTGGTGTTCCACAAATCATTAGACGAAAACTTTATGTAAAAATAATCTCAGGCTATTCATCCCGGAGGGATGACCTAACAATAGCCACGGGCGTTTACCGCCCGTGGTGCCGGATAATGAGAACCCACAACCCCGGATGGGGTTGAATAAATCCTCCATGGTCTAATACAACAGTTGGTACTGGGGCTAATTAAGTTGGAGCCCTCCAGGCACAAATTGATTTGTCAACTTCGACGAAAAAAATGTAAAATAAATTGTGTCAAAAAATAATTAGGATATAATTTGAAAGAATATTACCCATCATTAATCGAGAACAGAGCCTTTATAATTCAAAAAAAACGAAAATAGTCTATCCCCCTCCACAAAATTAGTTGTAGCCATATATACCATATCACAATAAATTCATATTTTTACCTAAACCAAACTACAATACTTAAAATTTGAATTTACAGATAGGTCCCATTAACAATAATCAACGCTTAAGGCTTGGATTAGCTCTCTAAAGTCCCCCCTTTAGGGGGGATATGGGGAGGTCACTAGGAATCAAATTGTGAGTTAACTTTTATTGATCTTGTCTTTTGTGAAAACGCTATCTTAAACATAATTCCTTCTAAAAACAATAAAATGAATTCCAAACAAATTGCCCCTATCCTTTTAATTCTCTTAATTTTTTCAAATATCACATACGGACAATTGAGAATAAAAACAGTACTAAATAATGACTGGAAATTCCAAAAAGGCAAAAGTGATTTAGCATTTCAAAAGGACCTTGACGATTCAGATTGGGAAACGGTCAATATTCCTCACGATTGGGCAATTTATGGTCCCTTTGATAAAGAAATTGACAAACAAACTGTTGCTATTGTACAGGATGGCGAAAACGTAGCAACAGAGAAAACCGGAAGGACAGGATCTTTGCCCTATATTGGTGAAGGCTGGTATAGAAATCTGTTTTCCATTCCTCATTATAAAACAGGTCAAAAAGTAATTATCCTTTTTGAAGGAGCTATGAGTGAGCCTAAGGTTTATCTTAATGGCGAGAAGATTGGTGAGTGGGGATATGGATATAATTATTTCTACTTCGATATTACAAGTCATATATTGGATGGAGAAAATAATACTTTGGCAGTTCAATTAACAAATCGCGGATTGTCTTCACGTTGGTATCCAGGCGCAGGATTATTCAGGAATGTTAGCATTATTGTCAAAAACAATGAGAGTATAGATCAATGGGGAACTTATATAACTACACCATTTATAAGTTCTGATCTAGCTAAGGTGAATATTAAAACTAAAGTGTCCGGAGAAAATCTTAGGCTTGTCACTCATATTCTTGATTCTAATGGAGAAACATTGGTTTCAGACAAAACACAAAGCATTTTTGGAAATGAATTTGAACAAAACATTGCAGTCTCTAATCCAAAATTATGGAGCCCTGAAACACCTTATCTATATACGGCCATCTCTCAATTGTATGTGGGTGAAAAGCTAAAAGATGAAGTGACTACCCGTTTTGGAATACGTGAAATAAAATATGAACCCAATATTGGCTTTAGCTTAAATGGTGAAGTACGAAAGTTCAAAGGCGTCTGTCTGCATCACGATTTAGGTCCTATTGGTATTGCCGTAAACAAATCGGCTTTGCGCAGACAATTAGTTATTTTAAAAGATATGGGATGTGATGCTATTCGAAGTGCACACAATATGCCTTCTATGGAACAGCTCGAATTATGTGACGAGATGGGGTTTATGTTTGTCGCCGAAAGTTTTGATGAATGGGCAATTGCAAAAGTAGATAGTGGTTACCATCGTTTCTTTGATGCTTATGCGGAGAAAGACATTGTTAATTTGGTACGAGCTACCCGTAATCATCCAAGCATTGTTATGTGGAGTGCAGGAAATGAAGTACCCGACCAATTTGGTTCTGATGGAGTAAAGCTTGCCAAATGGTTACAGGAAATTTTCCATCGTGAAGATCCAACACGACCGGTAACCGTTGGAATGGATCGGGTAAAAGCCGTTATGGAATCTGGATTTGGTGCAGTACTTGATGTTCCGGGCCTCAACTATAGAGTTCATTTATATGAAGAAGCTTTCAAAACTTTTCCTCAAGGTTTTATCCTGGGATCTGAAACCGCTTCAACGGTTAGCTCTCGTGGAATCTACAAGTTCCCCGTTGTTCAGGCTAAAGAAATGCAATACGACGATTATCAATGTTCCTCTTACGATTTGGAATCTTGCAACTGGTCGAATGTACCGGATGAAGACTTTGCCTTGCAAGATGATAAGCCATGGGTGATCGGTGAATTTGTATGGACCGGTTTCGATTATTTAGGAGAACCAACTCCTTATAATGAAGTATGGCCCTCACGAAGTTCCTATTTTGGTATTTGTGATTTGGCGGGATTACCAAAAGACCGGTATTACCTATATCGCAGTCGTTGGAATAAAACAGATGAAACATTACATATTCTTCCACATTGGAATTGGGAGGGACGTGAAGGAGAAACAACCCCGGTATTTGTTTACACAAACTACAATAGCGCTGAGC
>JAGLSB010000502.1 GCA_023135955.1 Bacteroidales bacterium
ATTTTTTTTAAATAGATTTTTCCTATATTCACAACATGCAAAAGAATCTTAGAAAAGCTCCTGCAGGTTTGGCAGTATTGATGCTGGTAGGCCCTGCTCTTGTTTGGAGTTCAGAATACATTGGATCAGGTGAGGTTATACTAGCAACCCGAACAGGAGCAATTCTTGGGATACCGGTTCTTTGGGCAGTAATGACAGGTGTGTTCCTTAAATTCTGGATTGGGATGAGTGGTGCTCGTTATACTGTTGCAACGGGTGAAGGTATGATAGATATGATTGCCCGAGTTCCTGGACCAAAAAACTGGGGTGTGTGGATAATCTTGGTAGCACAGTTTATTACTGCAGCAATAGCGATTGGATCATTAGCATCGGCAGCTGGGATATTTATGGCGGAATTATTTAATATCAGCAGGGTAGCCGGGGGATGGATAATTGTTTTTTTGGCTGTTTTAATTTCCTGGAAGGGAGAGTTCAGGATATTGAAGATTGTGATGAGTATTCTTGTATTTATTGTGATTCTGGGAGTTTCAAGTGTTGCTGTTAAGGTCTTCCCTTCTTTTGGAGAACTTTTACGTGGTTTTTTTCCCACTGTTCCAAATGTACCTTCATGGGCTCTGGAGCAAGGTGTTTCACCCAATCCATGGGGAGAAATATTACCTCTGATTGGATGGGGGGCCGGAGGGTTTGCCAGTCAGGTTTGGTATTCATATTGGGTACTGGGAGCTGGATACGGAATGGCGGTCAAAGATAATTATGGTAAAAAAGCAAATGAAGAAGAATTAAAAAGTCTTAATATAGAAGATGCGAAAACTATTAAATCATGGTTTCGTGTAGTATATGTTGATGCGAGTGTAGGTATGATAATAGGTGTTTTTGCTACAACATTTTTTCTAATTGCAGGTGCTGGTATCCTGGGAAATATGCAGATTGCGCCAGATAGTGAAACTCTGGCATCAGAACTTTCACAAATATTCAGGTCGGAATGGGGGAATATTGGAGCTACTTTATTTATAGCAGGAGGACTTGCTGCACTTATTTCAACTTTAATAGGACAGCTCTCAGGTTGGCCTAGATTGCTTGCTGATGCCTTCCGAATTTGTATCCCGGCTTTTGCTAAATTTAAATGGAAAACGCAATATCATATTTTCCTTATATTCTTTTTCATTAGTAATATGATTATTGTTTATTCTCTTGGCTATAAACCTGTAGTCTTGGTGAAATTGGGTGCTATTCTGGACGGATTATTGCTAACTCCACTACAGGCATTATGGGTATTTGCCGGATTATATATTGTTCAACCAAAATTGTTCGCAAAGGAGGTTGCTAATTTACTTAAGCCCAGATGGTATATTGCTGCAGGACTTTTCATTGCTTTTATTGTTTTTACTTATTTTTGTATTTATCAAATCCCTAAGATCTTTTAATTATGGCTGGGATCTTCGGTCAGACTTTTTTATCTATTTCCGAGGGCCTTATGGTCGTTATTATCATTGCTGGACTGGCTGGTTATTTGAGTTATAAGAAAATAATAGATCAAAAAACAATCGATGGCCTTTCAAGACTTGTAGTAAAAATATTCCTGCCGTTTCTGATTTTTTATTCTATAACAACAGAATTTGATCCAGGCAAACAGACATATTGGTGGATAATACCACTAGCCGCAATTGCGATCCCATCAATTGGACTTCTTATCTCTACTATATTATTTTGGGGTTCAGTTAAAAAGAAGATGCATCTTTTTCCCCTTTCAAGTATGCAGAATGCTGCCTATTTAATTCTTCCTATTGGTGAAGTTGTATATAAAGATCAATTTGATGAGTTTTCACTTATTTGCTTTCTTGTAGTGCTTGGATTAAGTCCTTTTATGTGGACAGTAGGAAAATTAATGCTTACCGAGGATAAAGAATCAGATTCCGGTTTTAAAAGAATACTTACTCCACCCTTTATTGCAAGTGTTCTATCTATTCTTATAGTTTTACTAGGATTAAATAATTTTATCCCATCTTTTGTTTTTGATACTACAGAATTAATTGGAAAAGCTACTGTACCACTAGCTACCTTTATCCTTGGAGCCACCATTGCAGTTTCGCTCGGATCTATCCCTCGCTTTATTGATTCATTTAGAATTTTGTCAGTGAAGTTTATATTTCTGCCTATAATAACAATTATTATTTTGAAGTTAACTCATACAGCCGATTCATTTCCTTTATTAGCAGATGTTTTGGTAATTCAGAGTGCTTCAGCACCTGCAACTGCTCATATTCTTCAAATACGTACATATGGTGGTGACCTGAAAAGTACAGGAGGGATAATTTTTCTGAGTTATATTGTTTGTTTGTTCGCTATTCCTGCTTGGCTGGCTGTTTGGAAGATACTGTAAAATAGGAAGGACATAAAAATATCATAAGTTGCAAATAAGTAGCTAAATTGATATTTTTGAAATAAAAATCAGAATGCACCGGATTATAAATGACAATATCGTTGAAATTAGGGCTTTATGTGTAAATCATAATGTGAAGTCTTTATTTGCATTTGGTTCTGTGTGTACCGACAGGTTCGATAATTCAAGTGACATTGATTTATTAATCTCATTCAAAGCTATGGATTTTGGAGATTATGCGGATAATTATTTTTTAATTGCAGATAAGTTTGAGGAAGTATTTAAAAGACCAGTTGATCTGATAACTGATAAGTCCTTATCAAATCCTTTCTTTATTGATTCTGTTAATCAGACTAAGACACTTATTTATGGTTAATGAAATAAGTAAATACCTGTTCGATATAAATGAATCACTGGATTCTATCGAGATTTATCTCGGTGAGAAACGTGATTTTAATACCTACATGGGAAATAAAATGATGAGACGTGCGGTTGAGAGGGAATTTGAAATTATAGGGGAAGCAATGAATAATTTAGATAAAATAGATCCTGAAATTGATATTTCAAGCAAAAAACAAATTATAAGTATGAGAAACCGGGTGATACATGGTTATGATAAGATTGATGATGATATTATCTGGGGTACAATAGTAAGACACTTGCCAATTCTTAAAAAGGAAATAAGTTTGCTACTTAAATCTTGAATTCTTTAAGACTTAAGGAATTCCTTAAGTCAATAATTTTTATTTTCTTCCTATCATTTTTGCAAAAACCATTGCTGTAGTACGATAAAGTATATGTCCGAACTTAATATAAGGAAGATAAATTATCAAAAACCACACAGTACATAGGTGTAGAAAATAAATATGATAAGCTATTTGCCAGTCCAGGAATCGCCCCATTTCTACTAATACACCGGAAATAGTTAAGATCAGCATTGAAATAAGAAAAAGCCAGTCGGAATAACTGCTGTTTCCGAATTTTTCATTGTCCCGCAGACGATTAAAAATCATAATTACTAATCCACTGATAAGCATCAATGAAGCCACATTTCCCACAATCTTAACAGGATCAGAGAAACTCAGTGGATAGATGTCCATCATAACTGCATAAATTGCGTAGATAGTCATCAAAAAAATAAGTACGAACCCATAAAACACCAATAAATGTGAAATCTTTCGCGGTTTTTGTGCTTCACAACTGCCAAAATTTCGATGTGTTATCAGTTCACCAATGACTCCAAAGAATGAGGCAATAAATCCCTTTTCGATTGTCTCATCCGGAAATTTTGCTCTCATATCCTTCCAAAATTTTGCAAGGCCTCCCAATGTTAATCCAATAATTAATAAAGTTAAAGTTGCGAAGGAAGAATTTAACCAGGAATGAGGAAAGAATTTGGAGTAATTTACAGATCCCTCAGGAATATGGAAGGTGCCTGCAATCAAAAGAATAGTAGTAATAAAAATCACTGGAATTAAAATGGCTATGGGAAGTCCTTTTGCACTACTCAAAAGTTTACCCAGGAATTTTGGGCGTGCATAATGACTATAACTGATATGTCTTACTGCCGATAATACATCTGCTGGTTTTACATCACGCGGACAATAGGTACTGCAATCTCC
>JAGLSB010000503.1 GCA_023135955.1 Bacteroidales bacterium
TTGTATGTGAATTTATTCGACGCTCATCCACCTTTCCAAATTGATGGAAATTTTGGTGCTACTTCAGGAATCGCTGAAATGCTAATGCAATCGCACGAGGAGAATACAATCCGACTTTTGCCTGCACTTCCATCAGCACTTCCAAACGGCAAAATAACAGGTCTAAAAGCAAGGGGAAACTTTGAAGTCGATATATTCTGGGAGGACTCAAAGTTGACAAAAGCTATTGTATATGCTCCAACTGGTGGGAATACAAGGATTGTCTATCAAGACAGATCTGAACAAATTGAATTGAAAGCAGGAGAAAAATACGTATATTAAACGGATAATTTATAATATTTAGTGAATAGTCAGAAGATTGATTTATCGGGAGATTTGAATAAATTTAAGAAATGACATTTGCCGGGTTCGCAATTAAACAATTCTTAATTTCAACAAGCAAACATTACAATAATATCCCATTAATATTCCCGCATAGCAATAAATCCCGGTTTCCTTCTCTGCATACTTGCCTGCTCAAATGCATAAGCAAACTTTAGCAGAGTAGGCTCAGAATATGCGCGACCGAAAAAGGAAATTCCCAGAGGAAGATCGAAGGCAAATCCTGCCGGCAGTGTAATGCTTGGATATCCGGAGCGGGCCGCCGCAGAAGAACTCCCTCCTCTGCCATGATCACCATTTACAAGATCGATAGTCCAGGAAAATCCCCGAGTAGGAGCAACTATAGCATCCAGGTTGTTGAAATCCATTACTTTATCAATGCCATCTTGCCTGTAAGCTTTTAGCACTCTTTCGAGTGCTTCAGTATATTCTTTACTGGAAAGATCTCCTTTTTCCTGTGCCTGTTCAAGTATCTCTTGCTTGAACCAGGGCATCGCTTTCTCTTCATTTTCCTTGTTGAATTTGATGAGTTCCTCCAGGTTCTTAACGGGAATATTTTCATCTGTATTAGCAAGATATTTATTCACACCGTCCTTAAATTCATATAGCAAAACATTAAATGAGTCTGAACCATCTACCTTTCCAATTGTATCTTCCAGATCAATAAGATCTGCACCACTTTCCTTTATTACTTGATAAGCCTTTTCGAAAACAGGATCCGCCGCTTCATGAAAACCCATATATCCTCTACCTACTCCAATACGGGCTCCTTTCAGACCATTTGCATCGAGGAATTGGGCATAATCATTATGAATTTTTTCTCTGCTTTTATGTGTAGCAATATCATTGTCATCTTTTTCTGTCAAGGCTCCAAGTAAATAGGCAGCATCTTTAACCGTTCTGCACATTGGTCCTGCTGTATCCTGTGTATGTGAAATAGGAATGATTCCACTTCGACTTATTAATCCAACAGTTGGTTTAATACCTACGATACCGTTTGAACTGGAAGGGCAGGTAATTGATCCGTTGGTTTCGGTGCCTATTGCCAGAGTGCACAGACTGGCAGAAACAGCGGCTCCAGACCCTGAACTTGACCCGCAAGGGCTATGATCCAGAATATATGGATTTCGGACCTGTCCACCGCGACTACTCCATCCGCTTGACGATCGGGAAGATCTGAAATTAGCCCATTCACTCAAGTTAGTCTTGGCAAGAATAATGGCTCCCGCTTTACGCAATTGTGCAGCAAGTGGGGAATCCTTTTTTGCAATATGGCCCACCAAAGCTAGAGAGCCTGCTGTGGTCATCATTTTATCGCCAGTGTCAATATTGTCTTTAATCATTACAGGAATTCCATGCAGAGAACCCCTGACTTTCCCTTCACTGCGCTCAATATCAAGTTGTCGGGCTTGCTCGAGAGCATCTGGATTTATTTCCATAACAGAATTCAGGGAGGGACCATTTTTATCTACTGCTTCAATGCGATCCAGATATAGTTGAACAATTTCTTCTGAGGAGATTGTATTATCAACCATCATGGTCTGAAGTTCATCAACAGATTTTTCGTTGAGTTCAAAGTCATCTACCTCGCTGACAGGAACGGTATTCTTCTTTTCTTTTGTTCCACAGGAAGTAAGTGGAATAGCTGTTAGGGCTGCGGCTCCTAGTGCGGAGGATTGGAGGAATGATCTGCGTTTCATTTTTTGATAGATTGTTAGTTATTTTTAGAGATCACAAATAAAGTCACAATATAGAGAAATAACAGTTACTACCCCCCAGTAAGATTATACAAATTTGGTTTTTCCCGAAACAAATATTCTTGCCTTAGAAATACCAAAGAGTTTAAGTCTACCCATGCCTCAATGAGTATAAATATATTTTAAAAATAAAACTACTGAAATTTAGAAAGACTTAATATTACTTGATATAATTTGTCTTATTAAGGATTTAATGTATAACTTTTTTACTCTGTATTTCGTTTTTTTCACACAAATTCCTTATTTTATTAGAATATAGTTATATATTTACACATTATAGGTTCTTAATATGTGATAAAAATCACAAAAAAAGAACTAAATAACGTAATAATATGTATTTTAAAAGAAATATCACTAAACAACTACTCGAGTGGAAAAACTCTCCTTTTCGAAAACCATTAGTTTTGAAGGGAGCCCGTCAGGTAGGGAAAACTACTGTTTTAAAGGAGTTTGGAGCTAATAATTTTAAGGATACTGCTTATTTTAATTTTGAAGAGCAACCGGAACTAAAACAGTTTTTTGAAAATACGAAAGATATTAAGAGAGTTCTTCAAAATTTATCTTTGGTTCATGGAAAAGCTATAGATCCTGTCAGAACAATCATAATATTTGATGAGATACAAGAGTGTAATGAGGCATTAAACATGTTAAAGTATTTTAATGAAAACGCTCCTGAATATTGTGTCGTAGCTGCAGGTTCGCTTTTAGGAATATACTTAGGTAAAGAATCTTCTTTTCCTGTTGGTAAGGTAGATTTTATAAATATTTACCCATTAACTTTTTCCGAATTTTTAGGGGGAGCACAGCAAGAATTATTAGCTTATTTGGAGTCTATAGATCGTATAGAAATAATTCCAGATATATTTTTTAATAATCTTGTTCAAAAATTCAAAATGTATTTTATTTCGGGTGGAATGCCTGAGGCTGCAAAAAGTTTGGTTGAGGAGCAGAATATATCTCTTTCTGACAGAAATCTAAAGAATATCCTGAATGCTTATTCATTAGATTTTTCACATCATGCTTCTTACAAAGATATTGCAAAGATCAATTATGTTTGGGATTCAATTCCCTCTCAATTAGGAAGAGAAAATAAAAAGTTCTTATATCAAACGGTAAGACCCGGTGCCAGAGCCAGAGAATATGAAGATGCACTTCGATGGCTTTCTCAAGCAGGTTTGGTGTATCGGGTAAACCGTTGTAAAAAACCTGCTTTGCCAATTTCTGCTTATGATGATTTAGCAGCATTTAAGCTATACTCACTCGATGTTGGTTTACTTAGAAGACAATCCTACTTAGATCCTATTTCATTTAAAGAAGGTAACCGTTTATTTACTGAATTTAAGGGAAGCTTAACTGAAAACTTCGTTTTACAGAGCCTAATACCTCAGTTTGATGCCCCACCCAGGTACTG
Organism: Bacteroidales bacterium; assembly: GCA_023135955.1. GTDB lineage: Bacteria > Bacteroidota > Bacteroidia > Bacteroidales > JAGLSB01. The sequence continues at coordinate 3,550 of JAGLSB010000503.1, forward strand.
GACATCAGAAGGAAAAGCGGAGATTGATTTTTTAATTCAGTATAAAGATTACATAATTCCTATTGAAGTGAAATCGGATGAAAATATCAGGAGTAAAAGTCTTGCCTATTATAATAAATTATTTGTTCCTGGATTGCGTATCAGATTTTCACTTAGAAATCTGGATTACAATGAAGGATTGATAAATATTCCGTTATTTATGGCTGATTTTACATCGAAATTAATTGATATAACTACTAAGGAGGTTTAGGATCCAAGTAAAAAATCTGAAATTTATTTTTCCCCCTTCATATTTTCATTCTTACATTTTTTACTACTTTTGCCCAATCATGTGAAAAAATATTATACATAATTTGAGGTGTGTCTCCACAATAAAGTGGCCCTCCTGTTGGCGTTGTACGGTTCGCCTTAATAATTAAAAACCTGCATAATCTATTTATTTTTTGTTTGAGAAAATGGACAATCTACAAAGTCCACCAATAATGTTTTTATGAGTAATAAAAGTGAAATTAGAAAAAGAAGAACTTTTGCAATTATAAGTCATCCCGATGCCGGTAAAACCACACTTACTGAAAAATTGTTGCTGTTTGGAAATGCTATTCTAACGGCCGGAGCCGTTAAGAGTAATAAAATTCGCGCAACTACATCCGATTTTATGGAGATTGAAAAGCAGAGGGGAATTTCTGTATCGACCTCGGTTATGGCATTCGATTATAATAATATACGGGTGAATATATTGGATACTCCCGGACACAAAGATTTTGCAGAAGATACTTATCGTACACTTTCTGCTGTCGATAGTGTAATTCTTGTTGTAGATAGTGCTAAAGGTGTTGAGGAGCAAACCCGTAAACTTATGCATGTCTGCCGGATGCGAAATACCCCGGTAATGATTTTTGTAAATAAAATGGATAGGGAGGGACAATATTTATATGACTTAATGGAGGAACTTGAAAAGGAACTGGATATTGCCGTTAGCCCTTATACCTGGCCCATTGGATCTGGAAACCGCTTCAAAGGATTGTATCATCTGCATAAAGATGAGGTTCAGATTTACGATCCTGAAAAAAAGGATAGCTCCCAAAAACCCTTGACAATAAAAGATATTCAAGAGCCAAAACTTGTCGATTATCTTGGGGATGATAGCCTTGATAATCTTAAGGAAGAAGTTGAATTTGTTGGAGATATGTTTGAGCCTTTCAGCAAGACTCTCTATCAGGAAGGATACTTAGCACCAGTATTTTTCGGAAGTGCATTAAATAATTTTGGGGTGCTGGATTTATTGGAAACTTTTTTGGAAATAGCACCTTATCCCGGTTCGATTGAGGCTACTGAACGAAAGATTGAACCCGAAGAGGAAAAGCTCACCGGATTTATATTCAAAATACATGCTAATCTCGATCCAAATCATCGTGACCGGATAGCTTTTATGCGTATTTGTTCCGGGAAATTTGAAAGAAACAAGTTTTATTTTCATACACGACTGGAAAAGAAAATGCGCTTCTCATCGCCAACAAGTTTTATGGCGAATAGTAAAAGTATTGTTGAAGAAGCTTTTCCTGGTGATGTAATCGGCTTATACGACAATGGAAATTTTAAAATTGGTGATACTCTTACTGAAGGTGAGATATTACATTTTAAAGGTATCCCAAGTTTTTCTCCGGAGATACTACGAGAAGTAATAAATCTTGATCCTTTCAAGACAAAGCAGCTTGATAAGGGAGTTAGACAGCTAACCGATGAGGGCGTGGCTCAATTATTTATACAACAGCCCGGTAACAGGAAAATTATTGGCACTGTAGGAGAACTGCAGTATGAAGTGATCAAATTCAGATTGGAACACGAGTACGGGGCTAAATGTAGATTTTCACCTCTGCCATTCGTAAAAGCAAGCTGGGTTACTACTGATAATAAAAAAGAACTGGATGAATTTCTGGTAAGAAAATCGGGAGCTACGGCATATGATAAAGATAA
>JAGLSB010000504.1 GCA_023135955.1 Bacteroidales bacterium
CCAACACATTTGTGGGACTGTGTTCCTGGCTTGACGTTCGTAATGGCCTGGCATTTCTTAATCACCCAGCACGTAGTAGTAGAGGGTTCTCTAAATTCACTGAACCACCAAACGATAAAATTGCAGGTATGGAGTTGTTTAATAAAGCTGATGATTTCAGCAGGTATTATTATAATGATGGATTTTATCCGGATGATGGAAATTTAAGTCATTTCGATGAAGCTAATTCAAGAGGATGGAAAATTGGGGCCTCAGGAGCTGATGATAATCATGGTGCGACATGGGGTACACGAACTGATTACAGAATGGCCATTCTTTCAAAACATCTTTCAAGAGAAGAACTTTTTGCAGCAATGCAGGCCAGAAGGTTTTACTCAACTTTGGATAAAAATCTTGCATTATCTTTTAAAATGGGTGGAGAGGAAATGGGCTCAACCTTGGTAGGGGAGACTTATGATATTCAAATTCAGGCCAATGATATGGATGAAGAATCCTTCACAAAAGTCATGCTTTTCAGAAATGGATTTGAATTTGAAACATGGGATATTGATACTTCTGATGTTGACATTAGCTTTCCAATAATTACTTTTAACGGAGAATTTTTTTATATAAAAGTCACCCAGGCTGATGGAGATGAAGCCATCTCCTCTCCTATTTACATCAAAGGTGGTCTTTTCAATACTCGTCCAACCTGTTCCATATCGACTCCACTAAATGGAACGCACTTTGACAATCCTCAAACTATAAACATTACTGCAGAGGCTTCTGATACTGACGGCTCTATTGCTTCGGTTGAGTTTTTTGTTAACGGTAATTCAATAGGTTCCGATGACTTGGCTCCGTTTTCCTTAAATTACATCATCCCGGAAAATGGTTCATATGAATTTACAGCTAAGGCAACCGATGATGATGGATTATGGGTCACATCTACAGCAGTTGCTTTTACAGTGGGTGTTTTTTCAAGTACTGTGAGTTCAAGAATTGCTGAAGAGATGGATGATATAGAGGAAAGATCAAATGGAAATATGAACCCAAGTAGTTCTGATATTGAATTGGTTTATGACGTATCAAACCAGATAATTGGTTTGCGGTTTACCGGACTGAATATTCCTCCCGGAGCAGCTATCGAATCTGCAAACATTCAGTTTACCGTAGATGAAGTCTCAACCGGAACCTGTGTATTATCCATCAAAGGTCATAATATCGATAACTCACCACAATTTACCAGTGCAAACTATAATGTATCAGACAGGCATACTACCGTGGCAGAGATTAGCTGGATACCAACTAACTGGCCATCGGTTGGTGCATCCGGAGCAGATCAGAAAACACCTGATCTGAGCTCCATAATACAGGAGATTGTGAACCGTGCTGGTTACATGCAAAGCAGCGCCATTTCTATTATCATTACAGGAACCGGAGTGCGTACCACGGAAGCTTATGAAGATTCTCCAGGCTCTGCAGCATTATTAACTGTGGAGTACACATTTGGTATGGAATCTCAAACAGGGAATCAGTCACTTGATTTAACGCCGATTCGTATATATCCAAATCCTGTATCCGATGGCAAATTAACGATTGAAATTGATGGTGGCACTTTGGTAACAGTTTTTGATATATCAGGTAGAATATGCCATCAGTCCAAAATTGAAAACAGCAAAACTGTAATTGATGTAAGCGGACTTAAATCAGGTCTTTACATTATTAATATTTCAAATGATAATAAAGTTGTATCACAAAAGTTAGTTGTTAAATAATAATGTCCCTATTATGAAAAGAGTATTTTATTTATTAGTTCTTATTTCTCCTTTCCAGTCTGCTTTTCTTTTCTCACAGAGTGCTATTAGTGAACTCATGAATGAAGTAAGAATTATTGAGGCAAGAAATTCAGTGGGTGGTTTAAGTTATGATAATATTAAAGGAAGTCCGCATTATTCAGATGCATTCGTAAATAGCACTGTCATTTTAAAAAATGGAAAATCGGCCTCTTTGCCGCTTCGTTATAATCTGTTCCAGGATGAGATTGAATTCAAGCGGGATGAGAAGATTTTATGGCTTATTAAGAATAGGGTTTTATCTATCCAATATGGAAAAGAAATGATTCTCCTGGATTCATTTTCAGAAGCACCGGATAAATTAACATACTTTTTTGTTCAGGAAGAGGGTAAATATTCTCTATATATAAGAAAAAAAGTGAGCTTCAATCCCAAAGTACCTCCTAAGGGATATACCGATCCTCTTCCCGACAGGTTTGAACGGGAACAGGATGATTATTATCTTAAACAGGAAGACATGCCTTTGAGAGAGATTAAGAATAAAAAGGCTCTATCAGAGATTCTCAGTGAGAATGAACCGGCTCTTGGTTTTATTAAAAAATCAAAAATAAAGGCAAATAAAGTTGAAGATCTCCTGGAATTGGTGAGATTTCTTAATGATCAGTGAGGTTAAATTGTCCTTTCCAAGACGTTGCATTGGAGTGTTTCCTTATACCCAAGGCGTTGCCATTGGGATGAAATAAACTGGGCTTTCGCCCGGATTTTAATTTAAAGTGGTTTAATTCCCC
>JAGLSB010000505.1 GCA_023135955.1 Bacteroidales bacterium
GTATGAAAACAAAATTGAATTAATTTCAGATCTTGAAAAAATAGCAGCCCCGTATGCAATTGGCAGGGACATTCATGTAGGTGAAACTATAATTGGAATAAAAGGAAGGGTTGGTTTTCAGGCAGCAGCAGCTTTAATTATGATAGATTCACATTATAGTTTAGAAAAGCATGTATTAAGTAAATGGCAGCAGAGTTGGAAAGAGCAATTAGGAAATTGGTATGGAATGTTTGTTCATGAATCACAATTTTATGATCCTGGAATGCGGGATATCGAAGCTTTTCTTGATAACTCTCAACGATATGTCACCGGCTCTGTAAATATACGTTTGCGACCTTATCACTATAATATAACAGGAGTTGAAAGCAAACATGACCTGATGAATTCAGCCTTTGCAAAATACGGAGAGGAAAATTTAAGTTGGGGAGGAAATGATGTAAAAGGTTTTACAAGAATAATGTCTAATGCCGCAAGCATCTATTATCAAGTAAATAAAAATGAAGAAAAAAATCTGGAATCTGATAAATAATCTGGAATTTCCAACATAAGAGAAGGAACATCGGGAATTAATTTTAAACCAATCAGCATGAAACACGGGAAAAAAATAGCAATTATTGGAAGCGGGAATATAGGCACAGCAATTTATAAAGGACTTATAAATAAAAACCTTTCTCCCGAACAGTTTTTTCTCACGAGGAGACAAATTGATACTTTATCAGAGTATAAATCTGAGGGAGCTCAGATTAGTTCTGATAATAATGAAGCTGTTAAGAAATCAGAGATAATTATTTTATCTGTTTTACCATCTCAGCTTAAGAATATATTGTCGGAAATAAAAGATAATCTTGATTCTTCAAAAATTCTTATTTCAGTTGTAACAGCATATTCTATTTCTGAAATAAAAACTTTTATTGACAATAAATGTCCTGTCGTTCTTGCCATGCCAAATACTGCTCTTTTAGTTGGAGAGTCTATGACCTGCATGGCTGCAGATGAGGGAGACAATTCTGCCTTGACCCTTGCTTCAGAATACTTTGATCTTGTTGGGAAAGTCTTGAAGATTCCTGAAAACCTTATTGGTGGTGCAACAATACTTGCTGCTTGTGGAGTTGCTTTTTTCATGCGATACATAAGGGCTGCCTCACAGGGGGGTATTCAGGTTGGCTTTCATGCCAATGATGCTCAACTTATTGCTGCTCAGACAGCCAAAGGAGCCAGTAAGCTATTACTTACAACGGGAAATCATCCAGAGACAGAAATAGACAAGGTCACAACGCCTATGGGCTGTACTATAGCAGGATTAAACGAAATGGAACACAACGGATTAAGCTCAGCTTTAATAAAAGGAATTGTGACTTCATATAATGAGTTAAGCAGACTAAAATGAGCACGGAATATTACACTGAGGCTTTGCAGCTTTTAAGACAATTGATTACTATCCCTTCAATAAGTGGAGAGGAAGGGTTTTTAGCAGAATTTTTATCGAAATGGCTAAAAAAAAGCGGATTTAATGTTAATCGAATTCATAATAATGTATGGGTAGAATCAAGAATTTCTGACGACTTGCCCTTAATATTACTGAATTCACATATGGATACTGTGAAACCAGTATCTGGTTGGGAAAGAGATCCTTTTATTGCTGAAGAAACAGATGAATATTTATACGGACTTGGGTCTAGCGATGCAGGAGCCAGCTTGGTTTCATTATTAATGGCATTTATAGAGATGTCGAAAATAAAAGATCGTTCTTATAACCTTGTAATGCTGATTTCAGCAGAAGAAGAAAATTCCGGGCCAAAAGGAATAACTACAGCTCTGGAGCAAATTGGGGAAATTGATTTTGCGATAGTTGGCGAACCAACCGAATTGCAAATGGCAATTTGTGAACGGGGACTAATCGTTCTTGATTGCACTGCACATGGTGTTGCCGGACATGTAGCTCACAAAAATGGAGAGAATGCAATTCTTAAGGCAATAAAAGACATAAAAAAACTAAGCGAACTGAAATTTAAAAAATCATCCAAACTTTTAGGAGCTGTTCAGTTAGAAGTTACACAAATAGAAGCTGGTTATCAGCATAATGTGATGCCTGATGTCTGTAAGTTTGTTGTTGATGTACGCACCAATGAAAATTACACCAATGAAAAAGCCTTGCAGATTATTGATAAAAGTATTGAATCTGAAGTCAAGGCCAGATCTTTACGATTAAAAGCATCTTTTATTGATCCGGAACATTCACTGGTGAAAAAAGCACAAGAGATAGGCATTAGTACTTTTGGTTCAAGAACAATGTCTGATCAGGCTCTTATACCTGCACCATCTGTAAAAATCGGACCAGGTAAATCCAGCCAGTCACATAAAGCGGATGAACATATAGAAAAACTTCAAATAAAGGATGGCATTGAATTGTATATTAATTTACTAAAAGATTATATTTTATAATGAAGCTTTGGGAAAAAGGCATAAAAACAAAGGATATTATTCTTGAATTTACAGCTGGAAAAGACCGGGTTTTGGATCTTCAGCTGGCAAAGGAAGATGTAATTGCTTCAATGGCTCATGCCGAGATGTTGGGAGCGGTAAATTTACTATCTAAAGCTGAAACAAATGATTTAATTTGCACATTGCTAGATATATATAAGTCTATTGAAAAGGGTGACTTTGAAATTGAGACCGGTATGGAGGACATTCATTCACAAGTAGAAAAAATTCTTACAGAAAAACTGGGAGACACTGGGAAAAAGGTTCATACAGCGCGCTCAAGGAACGATCAGGTTATAACAGATCTTAAACTTTATTACAGATCTGAAATTATTTCTATCGTTGAGAAGTTGCAAATGTTGGTAGAAAAACTTCTTTCTAAAAGCGATGAAAATGCAAATGTAGAGATTCCCGGATATACACATTTTCAGGCAGCTATGCCATCTAGTTTTGGATTGTGGTTTGGGGCTTATGCAGAATCTCTGACAGAAGATTTACAACTGTTATCAGGAACGTTCAGATATATAAATCAAAACCCATTAGGATCTGCAGCAGGATATGGCTCATCCTTTCCCATTGATAGACAAATTACCACTGATCTGCTGGAATTCGAAGATCTACACATTAATTCGGTAAATGCTCAACTTTCAAGAGGGAAGTCCGAGAAATTAATGATGTCGGGAATATCTGGAATTGCCGGAAGCCTTTCGAAAATGGCTATGGACATGGTTCTGTTCTTAAATCAAAATTTTAATTTAATGAGTTTGAAAGATGAGTTTACTACAGGCTCTTCCATTATGCCTCACAAAAAAAATCCGGATGTATTGGAGCTTGTCAGAGCTAAAGCAAACAGAATTCAATCGAAGGAAGCGGAAGTATTAGCGGTGATTAATAATCTACCATCTGGTTATCATCGCGATTTTCAATTGCTGAAAGAAATATGTTTTCCGGCAATAAATGACATGAATCAGCTTCTTCAGATAATGACGCTGGTAATCGATAATGTTGAAATGAAAAGCATTGACAGGATAGAAGATAAATACAAATATCTTGGCACTGTTGATGCAATAAACGAGAAAGTAATAAAGGGAGTTCCTTTTCGAGATGCATACAAAGAGGTTGCTGATGAGATTAGAGATGGAAAGTATGAATCTGGGCAAAAGTTTGAGCATAGCCATATCGGTAGTATTGGAAATACAGGTAATGATAGAATTCGCGAGAAGCTTAAAAAAGAAATTGCATATTTTCAGCCGGAAAAGTATTCCAGTTTTAATTCCCGCTTTATTCAAAAGATGAAAAAGAAATGTAATGTCTGATCGAAAACAAATACTTAATAAAAAGAGGATCGTTATTAAAGTTGGCTCCTCTTCACTTACTCACTCAAACGGAAAACTGAATCTTCTGCGGATTGAAAAGTTGACAGGCGTAATAACTTATTTACACAATCAGGGCAAAGAGGTAGTGCTGGTTTCCTCAGGAGCAATAGCAACAGGAGCAGGAAAGGTAGGCGTGGAGAAGAAGCCATCCGATAAGATAAAAAAACAGGCTCTTGCTGCGATTGGACAGGCAGAACTGATTAAAATATATGAAAAGTTTTTTGAGGAATATAACAAAACGGTTGCACAGTTATTATTAACCCGGGATGGAATTGAAAATACCAGTAGAAGAAGAAACGCCAGGAATACTCTTAAGGAATTGTTAAAAATGAAAGTTATTCCAATTGTCAATGAAAATGATACCGTAAGTACAGATGAAATTGAGTTTGGAGATAACGATATTCTTTCGGCAATGGTTAGCTCTCTTATCAATGCCGATTTACTGATAATTTTAAGTGATATAGACGGCGTTTTTACAGGCGATCCGCAAACAGATAAAGATGCAAAGCTTATATCAAAACTAACAATTGAGGATGAAGATTTGAAGAAATTCATTTTTGAAAGCGAATCATCTTTTGGAACCGGGGGGATGGCATCAAAATTAGCAGCCGGTAGACATTGCCTTGAGAATGGTATTGATATGGTTATAGCGAATGGTAACAGCCCTTCAATTATTTATAATGTTCTGGAAGGGAAGGAAGTGGGAACTTATTTTGAGAAAAGTGATGGGAAGTGAGTAATAGTGGTAGAGCTTATTAGTTAGACTGGACATTAAACAAACAAAACACCTTAATAGGGCCAGGAATTAGAAAAAAATTCCAGGTTATAGCATTGCATGTTGATGATGAGGTGGGGTTTAAGACTAAACTGGAAATAGCTATTCAAGAATAAGTTTAGTCGTATTTTATAATCGGATCAAGAAAACACTATGGAAGAACTTATATTAATAGGACAAAAGGCAAAAAAGGCAGCCAAAAGCTTAGGAAGCGCATCTTCTTCAAAGAAGAATACCGCCCTGGAATTAGCAGCTAAGAATCTTGTAGAATGTTCGGCAGAAATACTCCTAGCTAACGAAACGGACATCGAAAACGCAAAAATTAGTGGATTAAAGGGTGCTATCGTTGACCGTCTAATTCTAAATAAAGAAAGAATCGAATCCATTGCAGAAGGCCTAACTCAGTTAGTTAGTCTTGATGATCCAGTTGGGGAAGTAATATCAATGAAACAAAGGCCAAACGGACTTAAAGTAGGTCAGAAACGTGTGCCCATCGGAGTAATTGGAATGATATATGAATCGAGACCCAATGTTACAGCGGATGTTTTTGGTTTATGTATTAAGACCGGAAACGTAGTAATTCTGAGAGGCGGGAAGGAAGCTTTTCATTCTAACTATGCAATTGTTAAAATTCTTCGTGAATCACTGAAAGAGGCAGGATTGCCTGAAGATTCTGTTCAGCTTATTCAAAACACAAACAGAGAAAGTGCAGTAGCCCTTATGAAAATGAATGAATACCTGGATTTGTTGATTCCCAGAGGAGGAGCCGGACTTATTCAAAGCGTTGTTATGAATAGTACTGTTCCTGTTATTGAAACAGGAGTTGGAAATTGCCATATTTATGTAGACGAATTTGCCAATCCACAGCAAGCAATTGATAT
>JAGLSB010000506.1 GCA_023135955.1 Bacteroidales bacterium
AGGAAAATGTCAATTTGTATTGGGAATTACAAATACAGTAAAAGGAGATCATCTCGCAGAACATAGCGGTAATTCCGAAGGTTATATGCACAAAATAGTATTGAAAACCCTGGATTTGAAGATCAGCAGCTACCATTTAATTTTCTTCCTCCAACTACTCAATTCCAAAATCTTGCAGACTACTCCAACGAATGGTATGAGAAAGTAAATTATAAAGGTGCCTTTGGCTCAAATAACTGGCTGGAGGGATGGTCGGTGTTGTGGAAAGAAGGGATTGTGGAATAATGTGTGGTAATGTGGTTTTCAGGTGATATTGTAGAGGCGCAAGATTTTGCGCCTCTACAATATCACCCCAACCAATATCACTACTAAACCAGCACATTACCACATTACTAAACCTGCAAATCAACTCCCCCTATGTGATTCTCGAACCAAATCAAATACAGTTTTTACAGGTGTGAAAGTCTCAATTGGGACATCCACAAACCAAGTGAGCCAACCCGCCATTGAGCCATTCCATAATCCTGGCAATTCCAATGCTTTCAGATCTTTTCCCCCTTGTGATTTTTTAGAAATAAAGCCCATATCAGGATCCCTGAATTTAAGTAAATCGAACTTATTGCCTTTATAATCGTAGTTATAACATGCTAAATCAACTGGATTAAAATGCGTAGAGGATTGAAAAAGCTTATTTTGATCTGAATCCAATAGATTTATCTGTGAGCTTTCGATTATCTGCTTACTTACTTCTCCATCTTTATTTTTAATCCAAAACGGTCCCCCACCTGGTTCTCCCACATTTTTCACCATCCCACAGATTCTAATAGGCCTGTTCAACAATTCAATTATTTCAATTCTGAACTGTTCAGAGTCCATTTGACCTAACTTACTCACTGAATCATATGTAACTTCTTTTGCAATATCCATAATTTCACTACGCATATCACCTTCCACTTCGGAACTATTCAAGATATTCAATACATGATGTACTTTCTTCATTTTCTCTATTAAAACTCCACCTAAAAGCTTTTTATACTTAATTCTCTGAGTCATTGTTCTTTCAGGAGCAATGTTGTCAATATTACCAATAAATACGATTTGCTCCTGTAGATCGTTAAGATTCTCGAGTAAGGCACCATGACCTCCTGGTCTAAACAACATACTACCATCATCGTTTCTGAAAATATTATTGCTAATGTCAACTGCAATAGTGTCGGTTGAAGACTTCTGTACAGAAAAGTCTGTTTTACAATGTATATGGGCTTCTGATTTAAACTTATCCTTTAATTTCTCACTTAGATCACTAAACAATTTCTGATGCTCAGGTGAAACAGTAAAATGAAGTTTCATCTCTGATTTATCATTCAATAAGTATAATTTGGCTTCTATAAAATGCTCCTCAAAGGCTGTTCTTGCACCTTCATCATACTTATGA
>JAGLSB010000507.1 GCA_023135955.1 Bacteroidales bacterium
ATTTCATTTGCAACTATGGATCAATTCCAGCAACTTTGGGAAGGTGCGTATAAAGGAGGACTGAAGATCATTTTCAATTTTATGAATAACCAGTATGGCATGGGTGGTCAAACTCGTGGAGAAACAATGGGTTATGATATGCTTGCTCGTGTTGGTGCAGGTGTAAATCCTGAAATGATGCATTCAGAAAGAATTGACGGTTATAACCCACTTGCTGTAATCGACGCTTTCAAACGTAAAAAAGAGATTCTGGAGAAAGGAAGAGGTCCTGTTTTACTCGACACACTGACATACAGATTTTCCGGCCACTCCCCTTCTGATGCCTCAACATACCGTACAAAGGAAGAAATGGATGCCTGGAAGAAAGTAGATTCTCTTGATGCATTTGCAGCAGATCTTATACTTGAAAAAGTTTTGAGCAAAGCTGAACTGGATTCTATGAAGGCTAATGTTATTTCAATGATCAAAAAGACAATGAAACTATCCATCAACGATGATATTTCGCCAAGGATGGATCTGGTCAAAACCCCTGAGCTAATCGGTGAGATGATGTTTTCGAATGAAAGCATTGACAGCATGGAAGATAGAAAACCAGAAGCCTTGCTCCCGATTGAAGAAAATCCAAGACTATTGCAATTAAAGAACAAAGAAAGATTTGCTTTAGATAAAGACGGTAAGGCTTTCTCAAAAATTAAATCATACCAGTTAAAAGATGGCATCTTTGAAGCCATAATAGATCGCTTTTACAAAGATCCTACTCTCATTGCTTACGGAGAAGAAAACCGTGACTGGGGTGGAGCTTTTGCAGTGTACAGAGGACTAACCGAAGCTCTTCCATATAACCGACTTTTCAATTCATCCATTTCTGAAGGAGCAATTGTAGGAACTGCCATTGGTTATGGCATGTGCGGTGGTCGTGTTATTGCTGAGATTATGTATGCTGACTTCCTGGGACGCTCAGGTGATGAAGTTTTCAATCAGCTTCCCAAATGGCAGGCTATGAGTGGAAATATAATTAAAATGCCTGTGGTAATCCGTGTTTCTGTTGGCTCAAAATACGGAGCCCAGCATTCGCAGGACTGGACAGCTCTGGTAGCACATATTCCAGGCTTAAAAGTCGTATTCCCTGCTACTCCATACGATGCAAAAGGATTGATGAACTCTGCTCTCCAGGGTACCGATCCGGTTATTTTCTTTGAGAGTCAGAGAATTTACGATATTGCTGAATATTTCCACGAAGGTGGCGTACCTGAGGAATATTATGAAATTCCAATAGGTGAACCTGATATAAAAAGAAAGGGCGATGATATAACTATCCTTAGTGTAGGAGCAACTTTATATAAAGCTGTTGAAGCTGCCGATATTTTAAAGGATAAATTTAATATGACTACTGAAATAATTGATACAAGGAGCCTGGTGCCATTTAATTATGATTTGGTGATTGAATCGATTACAAAAACCGGTAGAATTATTATAACCGGCGATGCTGCCACTCGTGGCTCCTTCCTGAAAGAACTTGCGGGAACTATTACGGAACTTGCATTCGATTATCTCGATGCACCACCCGTTGTTGTGGGTTCACGAAACTGGATCACCCCTGCCCATGAACTTGAAGACTATTTCTTTCCTCAGGCAGAATGGATATTGGATGCTATTCACCAGAAGATTGTTCCTCTTGAAGGATATGTAGTGGAGAATGATTTTAGTGATGAGATTTTGAAGAAAAGGAGTCGGTTGGGAGTGTAGGGATAGTGTGCTGATGTGCTTCCCGATAGCTATCGG
>JAGLSB010000508.1 GCA_023135955.1 Bacteroidales bacterium
TGGCAGTAATGAAAATCAATTCCGATCTTGGTTATCAACCAGTTACTCTTTCGGAATTAACTACCGACAATGAATTTTGGAAAGGATGTGAAACTTGTCCTTATTATGATATTCTTGTCAGAACAAAACGAACCCAATGTCTTTGTACTGGAATGATAAAAAAACAAGAGAAAACTCTTGTTGAAATAGAAGCTCAGCAAATAAAGTCTGAAAAAATTGTCATCAAGTAGATTGAAACAGGGAGGTGTTTGCACAGCATAATTTAGTTGTAACGCCCCGATAAAAAATTTGAAATAATGGAAAAAGTAGTATTAGCATTTAGCGGCGGATTAGACACCTCTTTCTGCACAAAGTATTTGTCAGAAGATAAGGGATATGAGGTTCACACAGTAATTGTCAATACTGGAGGATTTAATAAGGATGAGCTTGTACAAATAGAGAAAAAGGCTTATGAATATGGTTCTTCACTTCATATCGCTATTGATGCAACACAGAGTTATTATAAAAACTGTTTGAAATATCTGATATTTGGAAATGTATTGCGGAACAGAAATTATCCATTATCTGTGAGCTCTGAAAGAAGTTTTCAGGCAATGGAGGTAATAAAATATGCTCAAAAAGGAAATATTTCCATCATGGCTCATGGCTCAACAGGGGCAGGAAATGATCAGGTAAGATTTGAGTCTATCGCCAGAGTCTTATCGCCAGAAATTGAGGTTCTTGCGCCTATTAGAGATTTATCGATCAGCAGGGAAAAAGAGATAGAATATTTAAAATCAAAAGGGCTGGAGTATATCGCTGAAAAAGCAAAATATTCTATCAATAAAGGCTTATGGGGAACAAGCGTAGGAGGAGAAGAAACATTAAGCTCACACAAAGAATTACCAGAAGAAGCTTTTCTCGATCCGCTTAGCAAAACAGGGACTGAAATTATCAGTATAGAATTTTTGAAAGGTGAGCCGATAAAATTAAATGAAGTGGAGTATGAAAACAAAATTGAATTAATTTCAGATCTTGAAAAAATAGCAGCCCCGTATGCAATTGGCAGGGACATTCATGTAGGTGAAACTATAATTGGAATAAAAGGAAGGGTTGGTTTTCAGGCAGCAGCAGCTTTAATTATGATAGATTC
>JAGLSB010000509.1 GCA_023135955.1 Bacteroidales bacterium
TCGAGGGACTGAATTTCTTCAGAAACATATGATGCTGTAACCATGTTTACTCCATAACGTATACATTCCTTTGCAACAAAAAAGTGAAACTTTGCAGGAAGCATGGAAACAACCAGGCTGGCTTTCTTGACTTCTTTTGCTAGTTGTTCAGAATTGTCAGCATTAAAAAATATTGCCTCTCCTCGGGGGTGATTATTGATCTTTTCCTTGGCTAAATCAATGGAAACGTCACCCAGACGTATGCTCCAGTCTCCAGCCTCAGCTTTCTCCAGTAAATAATTAATAAGAATTTTGGAGGATAAGCCTGCACCAAGAATCAGAATGTGTTTCATAGAAATAGATTTCTTTGATTCAAATGCTTAAAAATAATATGAATGAATTGCAATTATTCTGATTTCTTGCACTTATAAAACATATTTTAGAGTTAGGCTTAATACCAATCGCTTCATCAAAGATTTCGAATAAAATTTTGAAATAGTTGTCTAATTAGGTAACTTTGCATCATGAAAGAAACATTTGTCAGGAAAATATTCTATTACAAAAATTACTATTTAGATTTCTTCGGAACTCTTAAAGATAATGTTAAGAAGAAATTTAACTGGACATTAAAATTAATAGCAACACTTGAAAGAATTCCTGGCAAATATTTTAAACACATTCAAAACTCAACTGGGTTGTATGAAATCCGTGTTGAATCAGGTGGAAACATTTTTAGAGTTTTTAGCTTTTTCGATAAGGGCAAAATGATAATCTTAATTAACGGATTTCAGAAGAAGTCTCAGAAAACCCCCAAGAAAGAAATTGAAATGGCAGAAAAACTTAAAAAACAATACTTCTATGAAAAAACAAAAAAATAAAAATCTTACATCATTTTCTGATCATTTAGATCAGCAATACGGTAAGAGAGGCACAGAGAACAGAGAATTCTTTGAGGAGGGATTTGAAGCATTTAAGCTTGGTGTTATGATTCAAGAACTTCGAAAAGGGAATGGATTAACTCAGGCCCAACTGGCAGAGAAATGTGGAACAACAAAAAACTATATTTCTCGAATTGAAAACAATGCTTCCGATATCAGACTTTCAACTTTGATGAGAATTATTCGGGAAGGGTTTGGAGGACATTTAAGAATGAATGTTGATTTTTAGTAGGCACATAAGCCTAACAGCGGGTATATTCTAATGCCTGTATTGGTTTTAAAATGAAATTAGTTCTTAAAATATTAATAAATATTCTAACAATATTGACTCTCAGGCAACAGCATTACCCTGAACGATCTGAATTAAATTGCTGAAGTTTGATATAATTCTATAGCTTACCTTATCTTGTGAAGTTTTCAACATCATTCTGCAATTCATCACAATTTTTTAATTTTGTAGAATACATTACATTCAACTCTTAAATGGCAGAAGTCAAAAAGAAATACGTCGAAACTCCGCTAATGAAGCAGTATTATAGTATCAAGGCCAAACATCCTGATGCAATATTGTTATTCAGAGTGGGAGATTTCTACGAAACTTTTGGCGAGGATGCTATTCGTGCTTCTGAGATTTTAGGTATTACACTTACTCGCAGGGCTAATGGTGCTGCATCTTATGTAGAGCTTGCCGGTTTCCCACATCATGCTATCGATACATATCTTCCAAAGCTGGTAAGGTCAGGACTGAGAGTTGCAATATGTGAGCAACTTGAAGATCCTAAGCTTACAAAGAAGATTGTTAAAAGGGGAATAACAGAATTGGTCACACCGGGACTGAGCCTTAATGAGCATGTTCTGGATAATCGTGAGAATAATTTTCTGGCTGGCATTTATATGGAACGAAAGTATGCTGGAATTTCATTCCTTGATATTTCTACCGGTGAATTTTTAACAGCAGAGGGAAATTTTGAATACATAGATAAGCTACTAAATAGTTTTCGGCCAAAGGAAGTTCTTATAGAGAAGCGTAAATCGGAACAGTTTTTTGAAATATTTGGTTCAGGTTTTAATGTTTTTAAACTCGACGACTGGATCTTTACTTTCGAAAATGCTAATGAAAAGCTATTACAACAGTTTGAAACAAAAAATCTTAAGGGTTTTGGTGTCGATAAACTCCAATTGGGAATAGTATCTGCAGGAGCAATTTTGCAATACCTTGAAATCACTGAGCATCATAGTAAGAATCATATCTCAAAGCTCTCACGTATTGAAGAGGATCACTATGTTTGGTTGGATAAATTTACAATCAGGAACCTGGAATTATTCCGGTCAATTTACGATGAAGGAAAAACACTTATTGAT
The DNA here is from genome assembly GCA_023135955.1 of Bacteroidales bacterium. Classification (GTDB taxonomy): domain Bacteria; phylum Bacteroidota; class Bacteroidia; order Bacteroidales; genus JAGLSB01. Next base: position 2,280 of record JAGLSB010000509.1, read on the forward strand.
ATTCTCGATCGGACTTTAACTCCAATGGGAGCACGGATGATGAAGCGCTGGGTTGTATTACCACTAAAGGATATTCAAACAATTGAAGACCGGCACGATGTTGTGGAGTACTTTATTAATGATGAGGGAATAAGGGAAGAGGTTCATGATCATCTGAAAGGAATTGGCGACCTTGAACGAATCATTTCACGCGTTGCTGTTAATCGTGTAAATCCCAGGGATCTGAATAAGCTTAAATCTGCCTTGGGAAGCTTGATCCCTTTGAAAGAACTTGCCATGGAATCGGGTATTGAAGCCCTTATTAAATTGAGCCATCAGCTGAATGCTTGTGAGGAAGTAAGGGAAAAGATTGAGAAAGAGATAAAACCTGATCCTTCTAATATGATTTCAAAGGGTGGCGTTATTGCTGAGTCGGTAAATGCTGAACTTGACGATCTGAGAAAAATTGTTCGTTCAGGAAAAGATTATCTAGCCTCCCTTCAGATTAAAGAAATTGAACGCACAGGAATATCATCTCTCAAAATAGCTTTTAATAATGTATTTGGATACTATATTGAAGTTAGAAATACACATAAAGATAAAGTACCCCCCGAATGGGTGAGAAAGCAGACTCTTGTTAGTGCAGAAAGATATATTACCGAGGAGCTTAAGGAATATGAGTCTAAGATACTAGGTGCTGAGGATAAAATATTAGCGCTGGAATCGAAAATTTATCAGGAACTTGTGAGTTTTATCTCTGGCTTCACTTCTCCAATACAACTTGATGCAACAATTCTGGCGGCACTCGATTGCCTGCTTACATTCGCAGGGAATGCCATAGAATTTAAGTATTGCAGACCTGAGTTAAGTGATAGTGATAAGCTGAGTATTCAAAATGGTCGACATCCTGTAATTGAAAGCCAACTTCCTGTCGACGAGGAGTATGTAGCTAATAATACAATTCTGAATAGAGATATTCAGCAAATTATTATTTTAACAGGACCTAATATGTCGGGTAAATCTGCTCTTTTGAGACAAACCGCATTGATTGTATTAATGGCTCAAATCGGATCCTATGTTCCAGCTAAGAAGGCAGAAATAGGAATAGTTGACAAGATATTTACTCGTGTTGGAGCTTCAGATAATATTTCTTTGGGAGAATCAACTTTTATGGTTGAAATGCTGGAAGCAGCTAGTATTTTAAATAATCTTTCAGATCGTAGCCTTATTCTCCTCGATGAAATTGGTCGGGGGACCAGTACCTACGATGGTATTTCAATTGCCTGGGCAATGGTGGAATATATTCATGAACATTCAAAATTCCAGGCGAAAACACTTTTTGCAACACATTATCATGAACTAAACGAAATGGAGAAATCCTTTCCCAGAGTTAAAAATTATCATATTGCTATAAGGGAATTGGAAGATAATGTAGTTTTTTTAAGGAAATTAGAACCTGGTGGTACCGAACATAGTTTTGGAATCCATGTGGCACAGATGGCAGGAATGCCAAAATCTGTTGTAAAGAGAGCGGGGAAAATACTGGAGGAATTAGAGGAAGGAAAAGGTGGAAGCAGTATTTCGAAGCCAATTGAAGATCTTGCCGCCAGTAGGGAAGGATTGCAAACCAGTTTTTTTCAACTCGACGATCCTGTTTTATTGCAAATAAGGGATGAAATTCAAAATGTTGATATCAATAACCTAACCCCTGTGGAGGCTCTGAATAAGTTGAATGATATTAAAAACTTAATTGGGAGGAGGTTATGACTCTTTTTTCTGTATATAGTGACCAATAATTTGCTAAATAATGAATTTCAGAATATTTTTTTTTGGATAACCAAAAAATCCGTTAAATTTGCACTCCCGAATCAAGAGTTCTTATATTATTGCGAAAATAGCTCAGTTGGTAGAGCACGACCTTGCCAAGGTCGGGGTCGCGGGTTCGAGTCCCGTTTTTCGCTCATTTTGAAAATCCCACTAAGCTGGGATTTTTTTGGGATTAAGTTCTTTTTAATATAGAAAATTAAGCGTTGCCCGGGTGGCGGAATAGGTAGACGCGCTGGACTTAAAATCCAGTGACCAGTAATGGTCGTGCCGGTTCGATTCCGGCTCCGGGTACAAAATACAGAGTGAGAGTGAAGAGCGAGAGCGATGAACGACACTCTGTATTTTTCTTCGCTCTCACTCTGACTCTCAAGACTCTTAAGTTCATTTGAAAAACGACCGTTCATTTTATTAAAATCAATTGTGCTGATTTCATTATCAGCATACTTATTTTCCAGATTTGCTATCCTTGTTTTCAGTACTTCAACTTTCTTATTTATACTTTTTTGTTGTGATTTCCGGGAATGACCATTGTTAGTTAAGAAGTCATTTACTATATCCTTATATAAATCTTTAAATACTGATTCAACTTTGATTTGGCCAATTATTTTTCCAACAGTATTATTAGCTGGTTCTGCACGGAAGAAATTCGGAAATGAAAAAGTTGTGGCGCAGTTCAAAAATTTTAGAAGATTTAGATAAACGAAATCATAACATAGTAACCAAACAGTATTTAGAAATAGAGGGTCTTGACCTTAATCTATGCACAAACCCAGTATCAAAAGACCCAAAGACAGGAAATCAATATTACAAATTACTTGATTATTGGGTCATAATTCATCCAGATCTTGAAAAAATAGGAATTGAAAGAATAACATCATGAATACACTTGAGGCAGCTCGACTTAATTACATCATAGAATCCTCTAGCAGAATATCCGAGATAAAAGATTGTCTTAAGGATATTAATAAGGTTCAAACAATTGAAAATACGGAATCTTTAAAAGGTTCACGAAATATGCATATTTTTTTTTCTTGTATTTGTTATCGGAGCTTGTATTGTAACTTACAATTACTACAATAAAAGAAAACAACAAGCCTATCCCGCTTGATTTCCTACCCAGAAAATACCAAATTGGCTCTTCTTCGCCATTTATACTATTCACATTTTCAAATGCTATAAAGCAAACTTACAAATTGCACCAGAACTCAAATCTTCACTCAAGTCAAGCTCCCATTTATAATAGCATGGAAATAGGGAAGTGGAAATGAAATAGTGAATAACTAATATATTATGCAATAAATCGCAATTTAAAAACGATAGCTTAAAGGTAATTAGGATTATAGATTCCAAAGCAATGAGGTATGGCGAAATATAGTATTAACCGGAGCACATTATGAAAGTGTCTTAAAGTATAATCTGATTGGGAAGTATATATTTATTTTAAGTAAAGATTTCTAATAACTTTTTGTCAAAATGCCCTTAATTTGTTAAAAAGGTATGGTTCTACTTTGATATATTTTTCATAAATTGGCCGGAATATGAATGAAGACATTTTATTAGGAAATGAGAAATTAAAGGCCATTGATATAAATACTCATCGTCCGGGAGTAAATATATGGATTGACTTTATGCATATATACCAATTTAAACCATCAGAGGAGTTTTCGGTCCACGCGCATGAGAATTTAGAGTTTCATTATATTGCCAGCGGGGAAGGAGAAGTAGGTTTCTTGAAGAAAGGTTTTAACAAAGATAACGTTGTTAAATTGCCAGCCGTTGTTAAAAGTCAGAATAAACCATTTCTTAAAGAGTTTCGGCTAAGTCAGCTTATTACTGAAAATAAAGAGTACATAATATACAAAATAAAGGCAGGTGATGCATTCCTAAACCCTCCGGGCCAATTTTGCTGGCAGAAGTCATCTCAGGAGAATCCATTGGTAGAATATGCCCTCAGGTTTTCTTTTGAAGAAGTCGAAGGAGATACCAGTACCGGTAAATATTTTAAAAAGGAAAACAATATCATTAAAAAATTAATTTGTCAGGATATCATTCAGGTTACTAATGGGAACGAACAGTTAAAAAAAGTATTTGAGTCAGTTTTTCTGGAAGCCAGATATGAAATGCCTGGATATATTACCAAGATTAAAAATGAAATTTATAATCTGATAATAATTATTGCCCGCGCTGCATGGAATAAGCGACGTTTAAAATACTTCATTCCTGTAATTGATATTACACAGAAGAGATTAAAACTCATCGAAGATTATATCCAAGCCAACATCACTAATAATATTAAAATTGAAAATCTGGCTAAGAATGTGAATATGAGTGAGCGCAATCTTTCCCGGTTTGTAAAGGAAATCAAAGGCGTATCTGTACATAAATATATCATCCAAATAAAAGTTAAAATCGCGGTAGAACTTATATCAACCACGTCTAAGCCATTAGTCGAAATTGCCGTGCTTACAGGCTTTTCTTCTCCTTATCACCTGAGTAGTACTATAAAGAGAATTATTGGCAAGAATCCATCCGAATTATAATTTTTGGCAAACTTATGTAAAACCTACTGTTTTTATTTCTGCTATTATTGCAACAATAGATTTTATGTAAATTGTCATTGACAAATCATGAATTTATTCTTGATGAAGTAGAATTTATATTTTTAAGGTAAACTCAATTTTGCTACTAGCAGTATTCTGATAGATAGCAATTGAAATATCAGGGCAACCCAATTTTGTTTGAAGAATGTTAATGAACTCCAATTGATTCTAGTGGTAGAAGGCTTTGATTTTAAAGATATTGAATATTAATAAGTAATATTTCTAATATAACTTATAATGAGTAATATAGTTTATGACATGTTGGTGGTGCTTCTTTATTTTACAGTTATTATCGTAGCTGGGTATTTAGTAAGTAGAAAACATCGCAGTGACAGTGCCAGTGACTTTCTTACCGGGGGCCATACACTAAATTGGTTTAAAACCGGATTAACCCTTATTGCAATGTCTATCGACACTGGGATTATGGGAGTAGCCGGAATCGGTTTTGTATGGGGGCTTGCCATTCAACCAAACGCCTTGAATTTGTGGATTGCCGCTCCTTTGGCAGCAATGTTTCTTATTCCCATCTATTGGAGGTCTAAAATTGTTACTACTCCCGAATTATTGGAAAAACGGTTTAATGTATACAGCCGGTCATTGTTTTCCGGATTGATGACGCTTTATAATATTATTGTTCTGGGAACCTCTATTTATTTAGGAGGGTTGATCCTTCAGACCATTTTTGATTGGAATTTACTTATTTCCTGTTCGGTCATCATGGTAGTGGTCGCAATTTATGTTATGATGGGTGGAATGAAAGCCGTTCTTACCATTAATATTTACCAGGCAGTATTTATAACATTAACACTCATGACCGTTGGGATCACTTGTATTGTGAAGGTTGGTGGTCTTTCAGAATTGTTTAATAGTGATGTTCTTAGTGCTTCCGGGGCTCCACTGGCAAGCACTATGCTTCCTTTCGATTTAAGTTTAAAAAGTAAAATGTGGTATGCCATGCCATCCGGATTAATATGGGGCGCATTGGCTGGCACAGCTTGGATTGCCTGCAATTTTGGAATGGTGCAACGTCTATTAGCTGCAAAGGATGAAAAGAGTGCCCAGAAAGCAATTCTTTTTACCGGAGCCGGCCATGTGTTTACATTCTTTTTCGCGTATGCCGTAGGTGTAAGTATCCATTTATTACAACCAGAACTTGCAAAAGCAGATGAATCATACATGTTTGCAATAATGAACTTTTTTCCTGTGGGTATAAGAGGTTTATTGATCGCGGGTTTAATCGCTTCATTAATATCAACCATCGATGGATTATTGACCTCATCAGGAACACTTATAACTACGGATATCTTTCTCAGATTTTTCAAGCCAAAAGCAGACGATAAGACTATTAAACGATTCGCCAGAATTGTACAGGCTGTTGTTCTATTAATAGCCTTTTTTATCATTCCGGTTGCGGCTAAAGAGCAAACAGTTACCCGACTAATTCAGGACTTGATATCAATACCCCTGGGAGTTATGATTGCACTCTACCTTATTGGTGTTTTCAGTACAAGGGCTACACCATGGGCTGCATTTATTGGCGCCTTAACAGGAACTGTTGTTGCCATTTCAATTTATTTCTTTTTGCCTGAAATTAACTTTTTAAACAGGGGATTCTTTGGTTTCATAACCGTTGTTATAACGACTATTAGTCTTAGCTTTTTTGAAAAAAGACAAAGTATTGAAAGTCTTGAGAACCTTACCGTATTTACACTTTCAGATGTAAAAGGTCCCTGGGTGGGACAGGGGGCTTGGAGCAATCTATGGAAATGGATACTTGGGATCATTGTGGGTTGGTTTGTTTTAACTACCATATGGGAATTGCTAGTATCTCATTAATTTATTGAGATGTTTTGAAAGTATCAGAAAATTTCATTTCAAAATCAGTTTATTAACTAAGTTTTTTTTAATTCACTTTTTTGGCAGCATTATATATTTTTAGGAATTAAGAAGTTTTAATATTTGCAAGTAGAAAATATACACCTATCAACTGTCGGGTTTTTTTTGTAAAATTCAAAAAAGGTACTTTCGATTTCGATAGGGTTTTATAATTCAGAAGCATTAGGATTGGAAAATTTTAGACCAAAAATTGCTTCAGAAAATCTTCCAATAGATAATAAAATTGAAATTGATGAGTACTCAGCATGAAATAAAAGTGTCGAAAGACATAAATGGCCTTGAAAAAAGAGACGCTACGAAAATATTAAGCAGACATCCGCAAAATCCTTTATTGCATATTAGTGATTTTCCGGGATGTGCCCAGTTATACAATCCTTCACCCGTAATGTTTGGTGATGAAACGATACTCTTAGTTTCTGTTGTCGATCACGCCGCTACCGATGGCTTTGGCAGAGATGTTGGCCAGACACGAGTTGCTCGTAGTATGGATGGCGTCAATTTTACCCTTTCTGAAAAGAATTTTATCGAACTCCAAAGTGATGAATATCCTTATCCCCTCTATCATCACTTCATCGACAATCGGGTTACAAAAATTGATGACTGGTATTATATCATTACACCTGTAATGGTGAAAGGATTCGATTCCCCTGTGGGAATGCTGGGGCGGACAAAAGATTTTGAATCTTACGAACGTATCGATATTATTACCCAGCCTAAAAACCGGGGAGCATCTCTCTTTCCTGTAAAAATTAATGGCAAGTACTATAAATTAGATCGTCCTGGTGGCGGTGATGGTGGAGATGGTGACATATGGATAAGTGCCTCAACAGATTTAGTACACTGGGGAGAGTTTAAACCGGTAATTGCAGCAGGATATCGTTTCTGGAATGTTCAAAAAATAGGACCAACTCCACCGATAAAGACGAAGGACGGTTGGCTGGATATTATCCACGGTGTATTCTCTCCGGCCGGAGGAACCTACTATTATATTGGTGCAATTTTGCTTGATCTTGAAGAACCCTGGAAAGTTATCGGTAAAACGAACAGCTATCTGATGATGCCACAGGAGGAGTATGAAAAACATGGAAATTGCGACAATACAATTTTTCCCTGTGGAGCCATTCCAAAATACGACATTGATGAACTATGGCTGTACTATGGTGCAACAGATTTCTCAATTTGTCTGGCAACAGGTTCCTTAAGTGGTATTGTTGATGCTTGTAAAAAAGGCCTGTAACATTCGGGCTTAATATTCATCCTTTAAAAAAGTTCAAAGCTATCTATCCCATTTTGGATAAAAATGAAATCTCAACAAATCCTGAAATTATGCCAAAAATCACCCAAGTAAAATGGATCTCAATTCTAATCCTGTTTTCAATATTGATTGCTTCATGTGGGGAAAAGGAAATACCTGAAAATAAATTTATTTACGCTAAAGATGGTCGCTTGTTTTTTCCTGATGGCAAGGAATTGTCCCTTTGGGGCGTAAACCTGCAACCTTGCTTGTCCTGGGAGTACAATAGCTTGTTTAAATTAATTGGAGTTCCATTAAGAGCAGATAGTCTTAAACTGGCAACCGATAATGCCCTGGATGAGATCCAAAAAATGAACTGTGATTTAATCCGTTGTCATCTGACACCTTCCGACTTTACCGATAACGAGGGAAATCTGGTTGAAACGGTTTATCTTGACATCCTTGACTATATGGTTGCTGAAGCTTCTAATAGAGGAATTTACTCTTACATTACCTTTCTAAATACGAATATGGGTTTCGATATTGATGTTGATGAACCCAAAGATCATACCCCAAATTTTGTCGAAAATTCCTTTGGAGGTAAACTGGACCGTAAGCATCTTATTGAAAATGAGGACATAGTTAATAAATCAAAAAATTATATAAGCCAACTTTTAAACCGGGTAAATCCTTATTTAAAAACAAGCTACAAAAATACTCCAGCCATTGCTGTCTGGGAAATTAGCAATGAGCCTACCTATTACTCCTATAAGCAAGTGAAAGAAACTCCCTATTATGAGGAGTTTAAATCGTGGGCATTAGGACAGGGATTGGAAGATACTGAAGAGGATTACGCCTCATATCGATATGATCTTGTATTGAACTACATCAATGATATGTATGATGTAATACGCGAGACGGGAGCGGTACAGCCTATTGTTTGGAATTGTAACTGGAATAAAATGATCAATGGTCACGAAGAAATTTTTGATGCCATTGGGATCTCTAAAGTTGAGGTCGTGTCATTTTGTAACTATCCCGGACAAAGTGTTTGTAAAAAACCATATACCAAAAATCCTGTTGACCTTTCAGGTTACGACTTTTCATCCTTTTTAAAGAATTCATATACCAAAGAAGATTGGTATGGTTGGGCATTGCGGCCCGACTTTATGAAAAAGGCTAAGGTCGCCTATGAGTTTGAGATTTTCTACAATCAGAGTGCCTATTTATACCCTGCACAAGCATCATTCTTCAGGGCAATGGGTGTGCAAATGGCAAGTATGTGGCATTATAGTATGCCAAGGTACGCACCTTACAGAAATGGTTCACATCATTTAAGTCTGACCAGTACACCCCCAAAAGCAGCTTCTTATGCTGTTGCCGGAGAGTTATTTAGGTCCTTACCATTGTATCACGAATATGATACCGTTTCAACTACAGAAAAAGTGACTGAAAATTATATGTATTCCTATGAAAAGAATATTAGCATTTATAGCTCAGATGAAATGTATATCCATTCTGGGCCTGTTGATGATAATGAGTTGCCTGAGCCTTCCGGGAATGTAAAAAAAGTGATTGGCTTCGGAAACTCTCCCCTTGCTAAATACGATGGGAATGGTATTTATACTATAAATATTCAGGATAATTCGATTGAAATTGAAATAGAACCGAATACAGAACAATTAAAACCTCTTTGGGGAAAGGACTTTCTTGTTGGTCTCGTAACTCAACTAGATTATCTGACTCATCATTCATTTGAATTAAATCTTAAGGGCTGGGATGCTTCCAATTCTGTTATTTATCGATTGGAGAATGATGTTAAAACCAAAATAGAAGTTCTGGATAATTCACTCCTTTCATTTCAGGCTATTCCAGGAAAATATCTTATTGAAAAATAATTAAGTTTTATCATAATTCTGAGCTATGTCAGTGCGTAAACAAGTAATCAGTATCCTTCCTGTAATTTTTCTTTCAACAGGATGTAGTGAATCAATTAAACAAGACCTCAAACCCAATGTGGTAGTTATGTATATCGATGATTTGGATTTTGATGAACTAGGCTATTATGGTTCGATAAATCTAACTCCGAATATTGATAAGCTTGCCAGTGAAGGAATGAATTTCACACGTGCATATGTTACATCTACTGTATGCACACCCAGTCGGTATGGTCTTGTAACCGGTAATTATGCATCCCGGTCGATAGCCATTCAGGAAAATCCAGCATCCACTTGGCGAAATCGACTTTATCCGCCCGGAACCGATGCAAATGTTCATTTTAATTGTATTCTGACTCCTGGAGAAAAGACCTTTGGTAATTATATGCATGAAGCGGGTTATGTGACTGGTATGGTTGGGAAATGGCATATGGGCGGTAGCGCAAAAGGAGAATATATCTATAAAGATAGTGACGGCAATTTTACAAAGCCTAAAATACCCTTGAATAAGGAAGAAAGTTATGACAGTCCCTACAACCAACAGTCTATTAAAGAGCATTACAAAACCATAACCAATTATATTAAAGAAAATTTCGGATTCGATTTTGTTGATGGTTTTTTTGAACAGAATGCTTCTGGTCTGCGGCAATCAGGATATCCGGAAATTTATCAAAAACATAATCTGGAATGGATAACCGCCAACGGACAGAAATTTATTAGAGAAAACAAGGATATACCATTCTTTCTATATTATGCTTTAACCCTGCCACACGGCGAACAAGGTGGGTTTAAAGAAAATATTGAGTCCTCCGAATTGACAATTACTCCTGGTGGAAGAATTGATAAAATGCCTGAAACCGGTATGCCTGATAGAAACAAGCTATCTGAACGCTGCAAAGCAGCAGACTTAAAACCGGCATCGATGGCCATGATGTATGTGGATGATGCAGTGGGAGCACTTTTAAATACCTTAAAAGAAGAGGGACTGGAAGAAAATACGATTGTAATGTTTATCAGCGATCATGGAAATTATGCAAAACTGGCACTTTTTGAAGGTGGGGTCAGGGTACCATTTATTGTTAAATGGCCGGGGATTGTAAAAGCCGGATCATCAAATGACCAGATTATTGCAAATATTGATGTTACTCCAACCATTTTAGAAATTTCTGAGTCTAATAAAGAAATTAGTTTTGATGGAATTAGTTTTTTATCACTTCTAAAAGGAAGCAAGGAATCCATACGTGAAGCCCTGTTAATTGAAGTAGGGTATGCAAAGGCAATAGTCACGAAAGAATCCAAGCTTACCTACATCCGGTTTCCTGAAGAAGAAAAGGAAACTATTGAAGGTCATGGAGGAATAGACGGTATCAATTACAATGCCTCAAACGCAACATTTGCAAAACGTCAAAAATCCAATTATCCTGGTTATTGGGATTTAAACCAACTATATGATCTGGTAAACGATTCTGCAGAGCAGAAAAATATTTATTCCGATAACCCTGAAAAGCTTGAGGGATTGGAAGAACTTATGAAAAGGGAGCTAGATAAATTGCCTCATACTTTTGGCGAAATAAAAGTAAAATAGTATTATGAATTCAGCTAAGATTTTTATATTCTTAACGATATCTTTCTCCAATCTTTTGTGCTTTGGGCAGGATGGCTCGTACGATTTTTTCGACGGAACCGATATACAGACATATTGCATTATGACTTATGCAGAGGATCAAATAAAGGATGTACGAAAAAGTGATTTTTTGCTGACTATTCATGATGAAAATGGAAACTCAATAAACGATTCGGTAAATATTGAACTGGTTTCACATGAATTTGATTTTGGAACCGATTTATTTAATTTTCATAAACTTGATAATTCCGATCCGGCACTGATTACTTCCCTAAAAGTTATCGACACCCTTTTTAATTCTGTAATTATTTGTGATTACTGGGGTACTAACCAGAATCAACTAAATGGACCCTTTAATTGGGATTCACCCGATTATGGCTTTCAGATTGCCGAAGATTACAAGAAAAGAGGGCGTTATCATGCTTTGATTTTTGGCTTTCCAAGGTGGTTGCATTATTTCGATACCGAAGAAAAGCAATGGGAAGTAATCGAACAACGATTTATGAATGTAGCAGGCAGGTATGGCGATTTGATTACGGAGATTGATGTTATCAATGAGTTTGTCAATTACCAATATTGGGATCAAAATGCCCATGCCCTGTATTTAAAAACTACTACTTTTCCTGATTTTGCGAAACCCGAGAACGGTCTTAGGGTGTTGAAGCTTGCAAAAAAACATTTTCCAAATGCCAGACTGGTAGTACTGGAAACCGGGATATGGAGTATGAAAAATCCTGTTTTTCATGAAATTTACGATTACCATAAATATCTCATAGATCATAATGCCCCAGATTATTTTATTGGATACCAGGCACATTATTATTCTGATGGATTACCTTTCCAGGAGGGTTCCAGAAAATATGGCCCCAGAACTTTTATGATGGATGATATCAACAGCGCCATTGAACATATGGGTTCTCTTGGCAAGCCTATGACTATTACAGAGTTTAATCCGCCTTCAAGAAATAATCAAAACACCGACCCAGATCAACCCAGAATAAGTGACGAAGAAATTGCTGCCTGGGAAACCAACTTCTATACACTGATGTTTTCCAAACCCTATGTGTATGGACTTTCCAGATGGTTTACAGTTGATAACCTGGGTGGCAAAGGCATGGATGCAGGCGTGGTAACCGAAGAAGGAGAATTGAAACCAAATTATTTTGCATTAAAGAAGCTGATTAAAGAGAAATGGCATACAAGATGGGAAGGGAATGCAAATCAAACCATTTCTTTGAATGGATTTTACGGTACTTACAAAGTAAATATTGATGGGTTTGAAGAAGAAATAGTTGAACTAACCCAATTGAATACCTTACAAACAATTATACTCCGAAAGAAATAAAAAAAATGAGTATATGCTTAGAATATTTTCAATACATTCCTTGTTATTTCGCAAGGACATTAATGCATTCATTTGCTTATAACAGAATTATGAAACAGAAGCATATTTTATCAATTTAAATTCTAATTATCTGAATCTCGGTAAATCCACTATTTTCACAGGAAGTTACAGGTGAATTGAAAAAATGGCATAAGGTCACAATTAAATTTAACGGTTCTTTAACCAGTGAGACAAAAACCGATAATCCATTTTTGAATTCTGGCACAATCGGCTGGGAACAAATCTTTGGCGAGATTTTATATTCTCAAATGGTGCTATTTTTAAGGACTTTTCAAAATACTGCTATTATAAGTCTTCTTTTGCTAATATAAACACCTCAGCTATTTAATGGACTGTATTTTTACCAATTATCGACTCTTCGAGCATAATTAAAATTGGCTGTTTTTTAAATCTCATTGTAATACCAAATTACTAATTTTATGAAATTCGATAAGGTCTGAGTTTTTACCATAGAAAATATTTCTTTGGTTCATACTGGATTTGAATTTTAAAAGGAGTTAACAATTAGTGATATGAACTCAATTTTCAAGACTTGTAGAAAATTTAATAAAGTAATTTATAATGGGATTAATCCTAAATACCTATTTGTTACCATAATACTGGTCCTGGCATCTAATTTATTTGCACAAGATGATTTTGTATATGTTCAGGATGGAAGATTGCTCTATCCCAATGGAGAGGAGGTAGCTCTCATGGGGGTAAATCTCCAAACTATGATTTCCTGGGAGTACAATGCGAAATTGAAGGATGCAGGAATTCCTAAGGATGCGGAAGTCTGGAAAAGAATGGCTGATAAAAGCCTGGATGAGCTTGAAATAATGGGTGCCAATTATATACGTGTACATCTTACACCCTCTGATTTTACCGATGCCAATGGAGGCCTGATAGAAACAATTTATCTCGATTTGTTAGATTATACGACTGCAGAAGCAGCCAAACGTGGCATCCGTTTGTGCTATGCATTCATGAATTATATGGGTGGCTATGAAGTTGCTTCTTCCTTTATGAGAACCTCTTATCTGGAAGCAAAATCTATATCTTCAGCAGATGAAAAATATTATCATAAGGCTTTGTTGATGTTTGATAATGATTATCTGGCTGCATCTAAAAACTATATACGAAACTTATTAAACAGGGAGAACCCTTATAGCAATAAGGCATACAAGTCGGATACCAACATTATTGTTTGGGGTATTCAAAACGAACCAACGTATTTGGATTACAATCAGCTAAAATTATACACAGAAGAATATTCCAGATTTCAGATCTGGCTGACCGATAATGGTCTGACTGAAAATAATGGTGCTAACTATCCCTCCTATCGCAAACAAAGGGTGAAGGGATACATAAATGAAATTCATGACGAGATAAGAAGTACCGGATCTGTTCAGCCTGTGGAATGGAGCCTGAACTGGCACAGATTCCGTAATGGTCGTGAAGATGTATTTACAGCGGTAGCAGAATCAAAAGTTGAGGTGGTATCGTTCTGTACCTATCCAGGTCAAAGTGTTGCCACACAGTTAGGTGGGGGGAGCTATTTGAATTTCGATGGTGATCTTTCTACCTACGACTTTAGCGATTGGTTTAAAAGCGGCTACAATGAATTATCATGGTATGGCTGGCTTCTTACTAATGATTTTAGCTCCAAGGCAAAAATTGTATATGAGTTTGAAAGTTTTTATAACCAGAGTTCATATATATATCCTGCTATTGCTGATCTACAGCGTTCTTTAGGGGCACAGGCAGCTGCCATGTGGCACTATAGTCAACCTGATTATGCTCAGTACAACAGTGGATCGCATATTTTGAATCTTAAATGTACCCCCAATAAAGCTGCAGCCTTTGCGGTGGCTTCGAAAATATACCAGAATACCCAGACAGAACAAGCTTATCATCCAAACTCAACAACCGAGTGGCAAACAGATAATTATATGTATTCATTCTCTAATGATATTGCCATTTATAGCGATGATGAATCATACTGCTATTCGGCAAGTGTAAGTCCGGGACAATTACCATCACCTCCCATCAATCCGAAATATATAATGGGTATTGGTAATTCAGAGCTGGTGGAATACTCAGGAAACGGGAACTACCTAATAGAATTAGTTGGCGATACACTGGACCTAAATATCCAACCTGATGTCAGTTATAACTACTCGCTATCCTCAAGAGAAGATGCCTTAATAACTAATTTGCATTATGACACTATCCATGATCTTAAGTTAAAATTCTGGGAAAAGTACGGAAAGTATGAAATTTTCTCGGTTGAAGAAGGCAAGTATGAACTGGTATCTACCGCTTTTTATTTAGACAGTTTGAGTGTCAAACCGGGAAAATACAAAATTTTTATTGCCGACACTTTATATTCAGCAGAAAGTGAAGCTCCTACTACTCCGGCAAATTTAGTTGTTGGAAATGTAAAGCCAACCAAAGTAGATCTTAGCTGGGAAGCTTCCTCAAACGCTTATATTGAGAAATATATTGTATTTGTGGATGGTGTAGAAGACATAGCTGTTTTTGCGCCAGCAACGAGCGTTACCATCGATGGTCTGACATGTGGAAATTCCCATAACTTAAGTGTGAAAGCCGTTAGTGGTGCTGGAAATGAATCACCGCTTAGTGCAATTGAAACTGTTACAACCGATATTTGCGATATTATTGCTCCAACGAAGCCCACTAATCTCGTTTCTTCTAACATTACACCCAACAGTATTAAGCTTTCCTGGCAACAGTCAAGTGACAATATTGAAGTATGGGAATATGAAGTTTATATAAACGGTAAAAAAAAACTTGAGGTTCTTTACCCCGATACAAGCATTAATATAAGTGGATTATACTGTGAAACCGACTATGAACTGTCCGTAAAGGCAAAAGATGAGGCAGGTAATTTATCACCTGCCAGTGAGATTCTGGCTGTCAGTACTATTGCATGCTCAGGATTAATTAGCTATCAGGAATGGAGAGGTATTGAAGGCTGGGAATTATCAGATTTAACATCTCATCCTGATTATCCTGAAAATCCTGACACCACCGGATATGTAACTTCCCTCCAAATCCCGACTAACTATGGATATAATTACGGCCAGAGGTTTTTGGGAAGTATAATCGCACCCGAAACAGGGACCTATTATTTCTGGATTGCATCGGATAATGCTGGTCAGCTATGGCTAAGCCCTGATAATACATATGATAATAAATTATTGATCGCTTATAACAATAGCTGGACCAATTACCAGGAATGGAATAAATTCTCATCTCAAAAGTCGGCAGGAAAAAACCTTATCAAGGACCAAAAATATTATGTTGAAGTTATAATGAAGGCTGCTGCCGGTGGAGACCACCTAACTGTAGGCTGGAGAAAGCCATCAGATGGTATAGGTACTGAACCCTTTGAAATAATTTCTGGAAGAGTATTAGGTCCTTACCAGGACCATAGGGCTCCTACAATTCCTGTAAATCTCCTTGCGTCCAACATTACAGAAACCAGTCTGGATTTAAATTGGGATAGTTCAACAGACGATTCCGGGCTGGCCGGATATTATATTCTCCAAAATGATGAACTTATCGATACTCTTTTAACTACATCCATTTCCATTACTGGTCTTACAAGCGGTTTATCCTATGACTTTGCTATTAAAGCTTTTGATATATATGGCAATGTATCAAAATCAAGCATGGTTGAGACTGTGGTGACAACTGACAATGAGGAACCATCAGCACCCGGAAACCTTGTTGCAACGGAAATTACAGGAAATAGTTGCAAACTAAGCTGGGATTCCTCAACAGATAATGCAGCAATTGAAGCTTATGATATCTATAAAAATGCTGTGTTTAAAAGCTCGGTAACAGATACTTTTTCTATCATAACTGGTTTAGAAATGGTTGTTTCTTATACTTTTACAGTAAAGGCCAGGGATGCAGCCGGAAATAGTTCCAATGAAAGTAGTGTGGTGGTTCTTACCCCGGATACAGAAGCGCCATCTACTCCTTCCAACCTAACTTCATCGAATATTACAGGGAATAGCTGCTCACTTAGCTGGCAAGCATCAAATGATAATATTGATGTCGCAGAATATGAGGTATTCAAAGATGGTGAACTGGAAAAAAGCGTTTATTTTACTTATACTGATATATCTGAATTAACAAATGCCATCTCGTACACCTTTACCGTCCGGGCGAAAGATGTAGCCGGAAATGTTTCAGAAGAAAGTAATGCCATTATTGTAAATACTCTTGATACTGAAGCCCCAACAACTCCAGTAAATCTTAGGGCTTCAAATATATCACTGTCTGGTGTGGATCTAAGCTGGGAAGCTTCAACCGATAATCTGGGAGTAACTGCCTATGAGGTTTTCAAAAATAATGAGTTTGAAACATTAGTAAGCAATACTAATATATCTATTACAGGATTGCAGGTAAAAACAAATTACGAATTCCAGGTAAAGGCATTGGATGCTGCCGGAAATATTTCTATTGCAAGTAATTCTGTCAGCGTTTTTATAGATAATACCTCAGCGTCATTCCTTCAGGCTTCCGATAATAATATCCTACTCTATCCCAATCCAGCCAAGGATTTTGCCTACATAAAGAATGCTTTAGAAGGAATTGTTTCGGTATTGTCAGTGGATGGAAGAATTATGTTGAGTAAAGATTATAAAAGAGGCGATTTAATTGATTTAAGTTCGCTTACACCTGGTTTTTATATCTTAAGATTATCGGGAAATGGAATGATTAACTTGTGTTTTTCAATTGAAAGATAAAACTTGATAAAATAATGATTAATACTAAATCAATACCAACTTTTAAAACAGGAATAAGTTGTTTGGTTCTTCTGCAAGGAGTTTCTCAAATGTCAATAAAAGCAGCAGCTCCTCCCACCGAGAAACCTAACATCATAATTATTTATGCCGATGATCTGGATGCAGACGAACTTAATCACACAGTTAATGATATTGATATATGGCCAACATTTAACGGTGTTAAAAGTCTTGGCATTGACAGCTATAACAAAACTTTTAGCCCATTGCTTTTGACTCCCAATATCGATTCACTGGCAAACGGAGGTATGATGTTTACGCATTTCTATGTTAATGCTACAGTTTGTACCCCTAGTCGCTATAGCTTACTAACCGGACGTTATGCAACAACTGGAGAGGAATTACTCGACCAGTATCCAGCCGGTACACATGCCACACTCGATTGGAGTCCTGCTATTATCAGAAGTGAAAGCCTCCTGCCAAAAGAACTTAAAAAAGCAGGATACCGTACGGGTATTGTTGGCAAGTGGCATAATACTCCTGATGAGGCAAATTTGCCCGTCTCATCATCAAAAATTGAGAAAAACTCTCATCCAAGCTATGAAGAAGCGCTGGAAGAGGATGCCTTTCTCAAAAATCATCAGCAAACAGGAGTCAACTATTTAAGTGAAGGTTTTGGATGGGATGTGGTCGAACGAATGGAGTGGGGAAATTCAATTGTAAACCTGGACTGGATGTGTGAAGGGGCGCTTAATTTTATCGAAGAGAGTAAGGATACTTCCTTTTTCCTTTATTTATCCTTACCGGTGCCCCATGGTCAATATCAATACATTTACAATTCTTTAGATGTCCTGGATAGAAGGGTTTGTGCAAATGGAATCCTGCCGGATAATTATTCCATATTGCCCTCAGATAGTGATGTATACAGAAGAATCGATTCAGCAGGTGTCCCCAGAGAAAACGCTATGGCTACACATATGGACGATTATGTAGGTGCGGTTATGAATAAACTGGAGGAACTTGGAATAGGGGAGAATACCCTCATTATTTTTACAAGCGATCACGGCAACCGTGGAAAAAATAGTTGTTATGAAGGAGGAGCCAGGATCCCTATGTTTATTTACTGGCCCGGTAAGATTGATCCAGGCACAACAAACAGTAGCCTGATTGGCAATATCGATATTTCAGCAACCTTACTGGATCTGGTAAGGATCACGCCTCCCGAGGATATGTCGCGCGACAACCTTAGCTTTTTACCTCAATTATTAGGAGATCCCGAACCTCTGGATTGGAGGAAAAGTATGATGATTGAAGCAGGGAATTCAAAAGCCATTGTTACAAAAGAATACAAGTATATCGCCAACAGGGTCACTCCCGAAATTGCGCAAAGTATGGCTGAACAACCGAAAGTGGTATATTGGTCGGGGGTTGATCACCACAATTACAACACCGAATTCATGTATAAAGGCTATTGGGATGCAGATCAACTATATGATCTGGAGAATGACCTTTACGAACAAAAAAACCTTATGGGCAATCAGGGATACAAAGATATGCTGATAGAAATGAAATCGGAGCTTGCCAGTTATGTTTCAAAACTGCCTCATTCATTTGGCGAGTTTAGCGAAGGGGGCTCAGTTCTTTCCGCTTTTAATGCTCCGACAAATCTTATTGCTTTGAATATTACTCCTACTAATCTTGATTTAAAATGGGATGCATCAAGCCATGACATTGGTCTGGTGGGATACGAAGTATATAAAGACGATGTTTTAGAGACCTTCGCTACAGGAACATTTGTATCCATTACGGGATTAGCTCTGGATTCAACTTACAAATTTAAGCTAAAAGCCCTTGATGTAACAGGCACATATTCATCAGAAAGCAATGAGGTGACCATTAAAACACGATATCCGGATGAGGAAAGTCCGTCAGCTCCTTCCAATCTTATTGCTACTGAAATTACAGCTACTGGATGTGAACTATCCTGGGAGCCTTCAAACGACAATATAGGTGTTATCGCTTACGAGGTTTATAAAGATGGTGAGTTTTTGACCACAACTTCAGGAACATCCATTTCAATTAGTGGTTTGGAGAGTTTCCAAACTTACATTTTTACAGTTAAGGCAAAGGATTTTGATGGTAATATTTCCACGGAAAGTAACAGGTTTACAATAATAACTTCTGATAATATTCCTCCAACAGCGCCGTCTAATTTTACTGTCTCAAATATTACCGGAAACTCTTGCGGACTTGGTTGGTCGGCTTCCACTGATAATGTGGGTATAGAAGAATACGAAATTTACAGGGATGGTGTTCTAGATACTATCGTTTACTTCCCCCATGTCACAATTAGTGGTTTAAGTAATTCCACAACCTATGTTTTCACGGTTAAGGCAAAGGATGTAGCCGGAAATCTTTCAGAAGAAAGTAGTGAATTAATTGTGACTACCCTTGATTCGGTAATTATTGGAACTCAAAAAATTATTGTACAGGATGGAATAGAAATATACCCAAATCCAGTGGGAAGTATGCTATATATCTCAAATCTTGAAAGTGGTTTGCTCAGTATTCATTCTTTCGATGGCAGGCAGGTGTTAAGTGCTGATCACAGGCCTGGTCTGGCAGTTGATGTATCCTCATTGTCGTCGGGAGTTTATATTCTTGAGATTTCAGCTAACAGGAAAAACTACTTATTGATAAAAAGTGGAGCAGAATAGTTAAATCGCCCCTTATTAGTTTGAATTTGAAATGAAGAATTAGTGTTAACTCAAAAAAAAGCTATAAGAATGAAAAGATTATTGTTGATAGCACTGATAATACGATATGGAATTGGATCCTTTGCTCAATCCGGGAACAAATCCTTGAATTCCTGCAGACATCCTGAAAATTTCAAAAAAGAAAACCTGGTGGTCTGGTGTATAGTTCCTTTTGATGCTGTGAATCGTTCGCCTGAAGAACGTGCTGAAATGCTGGTCGAATTGGGATTAAAACATGTTGCATACGACTGGCGGGAAAGGCACGTTGCTGAGTTTGAGGAAGAAATTATTCAATACCAGAAACATGATCTGGATTATTTTGCCTTTTGGGGTTCGCATGATAAGGCTTTCGAATTGTTTAAACAATACCAAATTCATCCTCAGATCTGGATTACAAATCCTTCCCAAAAAACCGGAACTCAAGAAGAGAAAATCGAGCAGGTTGCTGAGATTTTGATTCCTTTGGCAAAAAAAGCTTCCGCCATTGGATCTAAACTGGGACTTTATAATCATGGAGGATGGGGAGGAGAACCGGAGAATCTGGTTGCCGTGTGCAAGTACCTTAAATCAAAAGGGCACGAAAACGTAGGCATCGTGTATAATTTTCATCATGCGCATGAAAATATAAAGACTTTCAAAAAGGATTTTGAACAGATGAAACCCTTTCTTTTATGTCTCAATCTGAATGGAATGGCAGATCCGGAGTTGGTGAACGAAGAGACACATGAAAATATGATACTTCCGCTTGGTACAGGAAAGAATGAGGCTGAGATGATTCGGATTGTCATTGAGAGCGGCTATGACGGACCTGTAGGAATAATTGGACACATTGAAACTCAGGATGTAGCATTAAGTCTGACCAACAATCTTAACGGACTTAAAAAGATACTGGAGAAATAAATAATATTGCCAGTGAACCTGTAAATATTTGATATAGTAAATAACTAAAGATACTAAAAGTATGTATAAAATGCTTTCACTCGCTGCTTTAACATTCAGCTATTCTCATCCGGTTGAAGTTCCGGATACGGTCGAGAAAAAACCTCATATATTGTTTATCGCGATCGACGATTTACGTCCCGATTTAGGATGTTATGGAAACACTGAGGTAAAAAGTCCAAACATCGACCAGTTGGCTAGTGAAGGCACTTCTTTTATGCGAGCATTTTGTCAGCAAGCTGTTTGTGGTCCTTCCCGTATAAGTCTCATGACCGGTATTCATCCTGATGGACTCGGATTGTGGGGTATGAGCGGAAGTCATTTAATCGAATGGCGGGAAACACGTACCGGGATAACCAGTTTATCGGAGCAGTTCCGTAAAAATGGATACAAAGCTTATGGCTATGGAAAAATTTATGACCATCGTTTGGGTTTGGATATTGAGCACTCGTGGGACGAGTATAAGGGAGGAAAAACTTCATACAACCTAAAAAAGCACAACAGGGAAGGACGTTCGATAAATGGTAGTTCTCCATTAAAACCTGCATTTTTTGCGGTGGATGCAGTGGATGCAGAATTATCGGATGGCTACGTTGCCAATCTGGCCATCGAAAAACTTAAAGCATACGATACAAGTCAACCACTGTTTCTTGCAGTTGGGTTCCAAAAACCGCATCTGCCTTTTGTTGCTCCTAAAAAGTATTTTGACCTTTATGAGACTGAAAAACTTACATTGGCAGAGCGTAGATGTCCACCCGAATGGCATACCGAGTTCATGTTCTCGTGGTACAAAGAAATAAACAGTTATGACGTTCCATATCCTATCCCTGAAGATATGCAGCGTCAGCTCATCGAGGGCTATTATGCCTGTGTTAGTTATGTAGATGCACAAATTGGTAAAATCATTGTCACCCTGAAGGAAAAAGGAATGTATGACAATACTATGATTGTACTCTGGGGCGACCATGGATTCAAACTGGGAGAGCATGGGGAATGGGCCAAACATACAAATACCGAACATGATGCAAGGGTTCCGTTTATAATTGCTGCTCCCGGGAATTATGAAAAGAATGCAAAGACAAAGGCCCTGGTCGAACTGGTGGATTTATTCCCGACTATGTGTGAGCTTGCAGGTATTCCGGTTCCGGATCATACTGAGGGACACAGCCTGGTTCCGATAATGAAGGATAAAGATGCTAACGTCCGGAAATTTGCACTAACCCAATATCCAATGGTTAGGTCCACTATGAGCTATTCTATACGAACAGATGACTGGAGATATGTCGAGACACGTAGCGACATAACAGGTGAACCTATTGCCGCTGAACTTTACGATTTACGCAGTAATTCAATAGAAATAAAGAATAATTTGAATGATTATCCGGAAGTGGCAAAAGAACATGCAGCCATGTTGGATAAATATTTAAAAAGTGCTAAAAAATGGACGGGCGGTCATATGATAAGCTCCTGGGGTCCGGTCGAATAGAGATGATAATTCCGATGAATCGCTTAGCCAGGTATTATTAAGTTATTGAGATTTGAATCTTATGCAAAAGAGAAAAAATGAAGAATTAATTAATAGTATAGACTACCGGGGATAAGATAAAATCCTATTCAATAAATACCCAAATCCATAACATTTGGCTAATTTATATAAACAGAAATATCTCGACGGGGCTACTTTTGTATATTGAGTATCTTGTGAAGTGGATTTTTTGTTTTTTACCTCCACAAATAAAACATAAAAAATATGAATAGTATTTTAAAGACTCTAGGCTATACCGCCCTGATTTCTATCGAAACAGCCATTGTTCCGAAAATAAATGCTCAGGAAAAACCAAATATTCTAATGTTTTGTGTTGATGATATGAATGATTGGGTAGGCTTCCTCGGTGGGCATCCCCAGACAATAACACCCAATATGGATAGGCTGGCATCCAAAGGAGTGAATTTTACCAATGCTCATTGTCCGGCTCCAGGTTGTTCTCCCAGCCGGAACTCACTTATATTTGGGATTGAGCCACACAATTCGGGCCTGTATCCCTTTTATAATATCAATAATATCGAAGCCGGGGTAATAGACAGCTACTATCCCCTGCCATTGCTATTTAGAAATAACGGATACTATACCAAAGGAATTACAAAGGTTTGGCATAATCCGGATAACGCATATTTGCAAGACAGTACCTGGGATGAGTACAGTTCACATGGAGATAGTAACATTCAACTTATTAAGGAAGAGGGGTATTATCCTGATCCCTACGTAAAACGATTGGTTGCCTGTCCGGGCAGCAATCCCCTGGAGGATTTCATGGATTACAAAAATGCTATGCAGGCAGTCGATTTTTTGGATAAATCACATGAGGATCCTTTCTTCCTGGCAATCGGATTTATACGTCCTCATACACCCTTTATTGTACCCAAAGAAAATTATGACCGCTTCCAGGTACCCATTCAGGAACCGCCTATTAAGGCAGATGACCTGGTAGATATTCCTATTGCCGGACAAAGCAATGCACAAATCTATGTCGAGATACCCATGAGAAGAGACGGGGCCTGGGAAAAACTACGAAGAGGTTACCTGGCTAGCATTAACTTTATCGATGACAATGTAGGACGGGTTATGGATGCTCTGGATAAAAGTCCGTATGCTGATAATACAATTATTGTATTGTGGTCAGATCATGGATTCCATCTGGGTGAAAAAAGAACCTATAGCAAGTTCTCTCTATGGAATGAGGCCACACGTACGCCTTTTATCATTTATGATCCAAGAGGGCAAAACGGCAACGGGCTGCAATGCGATGAATCGGTTGGGTTAATAAATATTTATAGAACCCTTTGCGATATGACCGGAATAGAGGTCCCTGAATATGTGGATGGCATAAGTCTGACTCCCTGGTTAGACAATCCTAAATTAGAAATGGAAAAACCAGCCATGACCACCTGGGGGCGGGGAAATTATACCCTACGTTCCAAAGAATGGCGTTATACCCGGTATTTCGATGGTTCAGAAGAGCTCTATTCCGAGACCTGTGATCCGAATGAGTGGGTCAATCTGGCAAATAATGAAAGGTTTGATTCAATCAAGGATGAATTCTCGAAATGGCTTCCTAAAACCGAAGCTCCGCAGGTATCTTCTGGTTTAGAGCTTTATAATGTGGCAGATGCTGACAGCCCGATCCTAAATATTAATTCCTTTCTGAACAATGTAAGCAAGTATAATGCTGAAGGTTTGCAACCACCCTTGTATATAAAATAAATATTACTTAGTTTAAGGCCTCCAATCCCAGAGCCTAACTCATTAATGGCAAGAATATGTAAAGCTAAATGAAAGAACTTCTATAATTTTAACTAACAGGAAAATTGGATTCTGTTCTTTTTGTGAAGGATATTGAGGGAAGATTGGGTGTATATGACCCATTATATGAAAAGCATTGGCTGGCTAATTGGTGAATTCAATGATAAAAAAAGCATCTGATACAGATAAATTTTTAATATATGAAAAAGTTCCTGTTAAAAGCAATCGCAGTCTCTTTTACAAGCAGTCTCTTTGCGCAAAACGATAAACCCAACGTATTGTTTATTGCCATCGATGATATGCGTCCGGAACTCAATTGTTACGGCGAATCTCAGATCATCAGTCCGAATATGGACCGCCTGGCAAACGAGGGGATAACATTTACACGAGCTTATTGCCAGCAAGCCCTTTGCGGGCCTTCACGTTTAAGTCTGATGACAGGTATGCACCCCGATGGAATTGGAAATTACGGAATGAATAGTTCCAATAAAATAGAATGGCGTGATTACCGACCAGGTGTAACAAGTTTACCGGAACAATTCAGAAACAATGGTTATTATGCTGAAGGTTTTGGAAAGATTTATGATAACCGATTAGGCATTGATGAAGGATATTCCTGGGATAAGTTTACACAAGGATGGAAGGGCGCATACAGTTCTCCACGGGCTCAGGAAATACTGGCCACAGCAGATTCTTTGATCGCCATAGGCGAGGAACCGGATATTATCCGGCCAGCAGTTGATTTTTGGGATACAACAGACGAAACTTATACCGACGGCAGCAATACAAAACTAGCTGTCGAATTCCTTCAAAACTACATCAAGGATGAACCTTTTTTCTTGGCAGTGGGTTTTTCAAAACCGCATCTTCCTTTTGTAGCACCAAAAAAATATTGGGATTTATATGATCGCAATAGCATAAAACTTCCACAATATGCCAATGTTGCCCCGGGCTTTACGGAATACACTTTGTCGCCATATAAAGAAATTGAGTCCTATATAAGCAGGTCCATTATTGATGAGGACAAAACCAAAGAACTTCGTCATGGTTATTACGCCTGTATAAGTTATGTAGATGCACAGATTGGTAAAATTCTGCAAGCCCTGGAGGATAAAGGCGAGCTCCAGAACACCATTATTGTTTTATGGGGTGATCATGGATTTAAGCTCGGTGATTTTGGTGAATGGGCAAAAGCTACCAACCTTGAAATAGATACACGGGTGCCTTTCATCATCCGCTTCCCGAAAAAAAGTATGGCAGGTACAAAGATAGCTACCCCGATAGAATTAACCGACATTATGCCTACACTGTGCGATTTTGCCAACATTGAAACCCCTTCAAATGCAGAGGGGAAAAGTCTTCTTCCATTACTTTGCGACCAAAACGCTGAATTAAGGCCCTTTGCATTAACCCAATATCCTAGAAATGGTATGGCATACTCAATTCGAACCCAAAAGTGGCGCTATACAGAATATGTCGATAAAAATACTTTCGAAACACGGGAACAGGAACTTTACCTGATACGTGATGAAATCCTAATGGAGGAAGAAAATGTTGAAGATCTGTACCCGGAAGAGGTAGCACGATTGTCGAAAATGCTGCATGATTATCTGGAAACAGCTCCAAGGTGGGATGGTCCGGCTATACCCTATTAGGATAAAACAAAACCAATTAATTTTCAGAAACAGTTTGACAACAAATGAAAAAGGGATTATTGCTAATTGCACCTGTAATTTTAGGAATTGGCTGTAGTATTGCTGAAAATAAGGCAGAACAAAAACCTAACATTATTTATATTCTTGCCGATGATCTCGGATACGGGGATTTAAGCTGCTTAGGTCAGGAAACATTATACACACCTAACATTGACAAACTGGCTAAGGAAGGGATGATCTTTACCCAGCATTATGCCGGATCTCCAGTTTGTGGTCCCTCAAGAGCAGTATTAATGACAGGCCAGCATACAGGACATGCTATCATCCGCGGAAATAAAGCATTTCAAGGTATTGGGGTAGCTCCCCTTGAACCACAGATAGTTACATTACCCGAAGCACTAAAGAATAACACGTCTTATACTACCGCAATGTGTGGAAGGTGGCACCTCGGGGGTGAGTTATCGGATCAGACACCTTACCATCGGGGATTCGATTACCATTTTGGGAAGCTAAGTTCAGATTATGGCAATAGGTTTGGTGTTATGATTGATACCCTTTGGGATGAAACCGGCAATCATATCCCTTACCAAAGCTATTCGAAATTACAGGTAGAACCCATGTATGAAAACGGAAAGTTGTTTAATCTTTCTGAAGTCGAGATGGCTATGAGACCAATCAATATGGATGAGTTAGTCACCGACAAAGCGGTCCGCTATATAGAAACAGACAGGAAGTATCCCTTTTTTTTATACATAGCATATAGTCTGGTTCATGCTCCTATGGAGTACCATAAGAAATACCCGGTAAGCAATACAGATTGGCCGGAAGAGGAAAGGGCCTTTGCAAGCATGCTAACAGCTCTGGATGATTATGTGGGTAAAATACTGAAAGCTCTGGATGATGCCGGGCTCACAGACAATACCATTGTAATCTTTTCCAGTGATAATGGCGCACACAGCGAGCAACACGATTATCGCTTCTTTAATTCAAGTGGGAAGTTTAAAGAATACAAACGTTCATTTCATGAGGGCGGATTCCGGGAACCCTTGATCGTGCGATGGCCGGGTGTGGTTGATGCAGGAAGTCATTCCGATCATATTTCAGCATTTTGGGATATTATGCCAACCTTATGCGATATTGCAGGAGCTCCTGTTCCTGAACAAAGCGATGGAATTTCATTTTTGCCAGGCATTAAAGGTGAAAAACAAACAGAACACGAATACCTCTACTGGGAATTCAATGAAGATATTTACAAAAAGAAAGGGAATTACAAACAAGCAGTGCGCCTCGATGATTGGAAAGGGATCTATTATATCAATGATGACATTTTTGAATTATACAATCTTAAGGAGGATATTTCAGAAGAGAATAACATTGCAGAGGAGTATCCTGACATAGTTGAAAAGATTAGAGAAATAATGAAGGAAGCACATACTCCAAATGAACGTTTTCCATTGCTGAAGGAAGAAAGGGCTATGAACTAAGCTCGCGAGCTCACGAAATAATTTAGGTATGGTAAGCAAAACAAATCAGAATTAATTTTATTGAAGATCCATCTGGCCATTAAAATATGCTACAAGCAGATGAATCTGAATAACAAAATAAGAAGCAATTCGATAAAAGCCCTTCAAGAATGCAGAGGGCAAATATGAGCTGCATTATGATCTTTTTAATTGTATAAAAATTAAGTTTTAAATCACTTCTTTATGAAGACAAAACTGGCAACTGCCTTATTCCTTGGGGACCTATTATTATTGACAGCTTGTGGAACTCAACCGGAAGAAAAGGGGCAAAAACAACCAAATATCTTATTCATCCTAACTGATGATCAGTCCATGGATCAATTTAATTTCCTCCCGGAAGGAAAAAATGAAGACGGTACTTTTATGAACCTGACTCCAACAATTGATACACTGGCCAGCCAGGGGGTGATTCTCGACGGACTTTATTGTCCGAGCCCCTTAAGCGTTCCGAGTCGGTTTAATTATCTAACCGGAATGTATGCCTCCCGGGCAACCAATCAGTGGATGCAGGATTTACATCGCATCCATAAACATACCTTTATAGCTCAGGAACCGGAAATAACCCCCGAAACACCTACTCTTGCCAGACAATTAAAGGAATTGGGCTATGTTACAGGTTTTATTGGTAAAAACCATAGTGTGGAGCAAAGTGAATGGACAAAACTGCCGGTTGATGCCGATGTTACTACTGAAGAATCAAAACAATATTTGCAGGCTCAGCAAAAGCTGATAAAACAGGCCATTGAAAACGTTGGATTTGATTATGCAGACAGAATCTACCATACCAATCCCTGGGCTCACGGACCAAAAGCTATTTCAGTTCATAATCTTGAGTGGCTGACAGAAGGAGCATTGGGCTTCATAGATAAAAATGCAGACAAACCCTTTTATCTTTATTTTGCCGTAACCATTCCTCATTCTCCAAAAAATGGATGGAAATCGGATCCAAAGGCCACACCCGCAGGGATTTTAGATTCTTCTCCAGAGATTGGAACTGACCGGAAGAGCATTCCGAAACGTCTGAAAGAAAAAAATCTCGAAATGTCAAGAGGGGATATGTTATGGCTGGACGATAATATTGGAGCTTTGATTAAAAAACTGGAAGAGAAAGAAATTCTGGACAATACCATCATAGTTTATGTTAGCGATCACGGCGTGGAAAGCGGAAAAACCACTGCCTACCAAGGTGGTATGAAAACCAAAGGATTTATCTGGGCGAAAAATCTGGCCGGAGAGAAAGTCAATCATAGTCTCTGCAGTACAGTAGATTTAGTGCCCACTTTAATGGATATGGCAGGTGGAAAGCTTGCTGATTATCCATACGACGGTGTGAGTCTTAAACCCATTTTAACCGGAGAGAAGGACGAGGTTCGCAATTCGGTTTATGGCGAAATGGGACATTCCAGGGCAGTGATAAAAGGAAAGTATAAGTATATAGCATTGCGCTATTCAGATTATACTTTAAATATGTCAAAAAGCGAAAGAGAAGCCTGGATGGAAGCAATGGGAATATATATGAGAGCAATAGGCAGACCACCTTTCGATAACGATCTGAATGGACCCTTTGGTCATTCAGGACAAATACCCGGGGGATGGGACAATGAATGGAAAGCCATGAAAAAATACCCTGCCTATTTCGATGCGGATCAGCTTTATAATCTGGAAGAAGATCCCAACGAACAAAATAACCTGGCAGCTATTCCTGAATACCTGGATATTATGAATGAGATGAAAGAGGAGCTTCAGATATATATCGATAAACTACCAGGTGGATTTGCTGAGTTTAAGGAGGATGAATTTGAGAGCTTTCCGCAGGATAGTATTCTGGAACGTGCAGCCCGATTAAGAAAAAGTGTCTTTCATTAATTCTAAAAACATAAAATTATGGTCTATATCCTTTTTCTAATCCTGATATCCAGCCTTTTTGTGGCGGGATGTAAATCTTCAGAAGAAACAAAACAAATACCTAATGTAATCATCATCCTGAGCGACGATCAGGGTTGGGGTGATCTAAGTATGAATGGTAATACAAACCTAAATACCCCAAACATTGATGGAATAGCCAGGGACGGAGTAACTTTTAATAATTTTTATGTTTGTGCGGTCTGCTCGCCCACCAGGGCCGAATTATTGACAGGACGATACAATTTTCGAGGTGGAATATACAGTACAGGAGGTGGTGGTGAACGTCTGGATATTGACGAAACTACTATAGCCGAAGTGTTCAAAGATGCCGGTTATCAAACGGCTGCCTATGGAAAATGGCACAACGGCATGCAATATCCCTATCATCCAAACGCCAGGGGATTTGATGATTTCTATGGTTTCTGCTCTGGACATTGGGGAAATTACTTCTCACCAATGCTTGAGCATAATGGGAAAATTGTTAAGGGAAATGGATTTATAATCGACGACTTCACCGATCACGGACTTGCTTTTATGGAGAAAAACAAGGACAAAGCCTTTTTTCTCTACCTTCCTTTCAATACTCCCCATACCCCATTTCAGGCTCCTGCTAAAAATTGGGATAACTTCAAAGACAAGGAAATAAAACTGCTGGATTATACAGGTAAGGAAGATCTGGTGGAAACCCGGGCAGCTCTGGCGATGTGCCAGAACATTGATGAAAATGTGGGTCGTATTATTGCCAAAACAGAAGAACTAGGGATAGATGGCAATACCATTGTGCTTTATTTTAGCGATAATGGTCCGGCCAGAAAAAGATGGAATGGAGGTATGTTGGATAGAAAAGGTAGCACTAATGAAGGAGGAGTGAGATCCCCTCTCGTTATGAAATGGCCTTCAGGAATTGAGGCGGGAATAAAAACTGACCGCCTGGTCTCGGTTACAGACTTGCTGCCAACCTTAAGCGATATGTGCAATATCCCTTTGCAAACCAACAAAGCTCTTGACGGGATAAGCGTGAAAAGCACAATCGTTGATGGTGAAACAGATTGGGCAGACCGCTTTGTATTGAATAACTGGAAGGAAAAAATAAGTATCAGATGTCAACAGTACAGGTTATCACAAGATGAGAAGCTTTATGATATCTCAACTGACAGGGGGCAGAAAAAAGATCTAAGCGCTGAGCTTCCTGAAATCAAAGCAGAAATGATGAAAGTTGCACAGGAATTCCTGAAACAAAAAGAAGAGGAGCTTCCGAAGGAGGATGATCGTCCCTTTTACTTAGGGCATCCTGCTATGAAGTATACTCAGATACCGGCCCGGGATGGAACAGCTTATGGTAATGTCAAACGGTCCAACCAATGGCCGAATTGCTCCTTCTTCACAAATTGGATAAGCATAGAAGATAGCATCACATGGAAGGTAAATGTCCCAGAAGACGGGAAATTCAATCTTACACTATATTACACATGTCCTGAAGGGGATCAGGGATCCACTATTCAATTATCAGTGGGTGGAAACAAATTACAAGCTAAAATCCTTGAAGCATATGATCCACCGCTTCGGGGAATGGATGAAGATTTGTCGCCACGAATAGAATCCTATGTAAAAGATTGGAAAGTTATTGAAATTGGTGCAATTAATTTGGAAAAAGGAGAGTCTGATATGTGTATAAAAGCACTTGAGATGCCAGGAAGAAGTGTAATGGATTTTCGTTTACTTTTGTTTGAAAGAATTGATATCTAAAAGGGAAGTTGGCGATTAGATGGCTATGATATAATTTTGCGGGAAAAGATATCAGTATTAATAACAAGAAAAATGCCTAATAATCTCTTAGAAATCATTAGTTGGAATAAAGTTTTATTCTTCCATCTAACTTTTCTTATGTGTTTTACGGATCCGATTATCCAGGCACAGGAAACTTATACCCCATACACCATTCGAATTGATATATCAAGAATAAGCAATCCAGATTGGTTTAATACCATGTATATTGCTGAAAGCACAATTACCAACTGGCAGTTTAAAGCCATGAATCAGGAATCAGAAAATGTTTATTATTACTCTGATACTATATTGGAAGGAACTACAATCCGGCCAACGTTCTCTTACTCTGAAGGCTGGGGGACATCTGAAAGGGCACCAATTTGTGCCCAGGAGGGGAATAGTTCGAGAACACAAACCATTACATCCGCAAATAATGATTTCACCTTTTTCTGGGATGAATATGATTGTGAAGATCAGGTTGAATTGGATATTCTGAATGCAAAACCAACAGCAAATATCTTATTCTCAAAGGATAATCTGCTTGGAACAGTGGAACGCGAAGTATTGGGTCAGGGTCTTATCTACGACAAAGAACCTGATTCTCTTTGGTCAGCCCCAGAAGGGTTATTGTTCAAAGAAGTCAAAAACTTGTCGTCGGGTATTTTAAGATATCCTGGTGGTGTTGGAACCAATTACTATCACTGGAATAATCCTACCGGAACCTATAAAGACGATAACTGGAATCCAAATTATAATACGAGCAATAATATTGATCCGGATTACTGGATGAGCGTGGATGAGTATTTGTCTCTTTGCACCGAAATGGGAACAATTCCATTGCTGGGAGTTAATATTGAATCCGGCCTGGTTTATAATCGTGAACAAGATGGAATAGATGAGGCGGTTTCCCTCGTGGAACATACAAAAGACTTAGGATTTGAAGGCGCATATTATTACCTTGGCAATGAGCCCTATGTTCTTGATAACAACGAGGTTGATTTGTCAGCTACAGAATATGCCAATCGATTCTTAAGTTATGCAATTGCAATAAAAAATGCTGATCCGACTGCCAAAACCATCTTAAACTGGCATCGCTATATCGCTGAGAAAACAGAAGAGCTCCATGAAATTTTTCAAATCGCTGGAGAATATATTGATGTGGTGGATTTTCACTGGTACTGGGAAAATGGAACGACATCCTTTGCTGAGTGGCGCAACCAGCAGGGAATGAGAACCTCAGTCAGTAGTTTGGGTTATATAGGTGGAACCTATGAAGAAGATGCCAAAGCCTTTAAGGATACCATGTCAGCGTGGGGTTATGAGGATGTGAAACTCGCTTCGTTGGAATACAATATTGGTAAAGGAAATTCATTCAATTATCCTTCAGAATCTGAAGTCTCCCTTATGGTAGGCGAGATGCTTCTTCAATTCATAAACGGTAGTGTTGATATAGCTTGCCTGTGGCCTATGCATTTCCCATTTCAATATTATTCTGAATATAACAACGCAAGGACCTTATTTGCTGAAAACCGTGCTTTGGATAAAAACGCACTGTATGATGTTTTCCATTTCCTGAAAGATGTTCCGGGAAGGAAATTAATTGGCTCATATTCCAACAATGAATGGGTATACGGTTTGGCTGTAGTAGATTCAGTAAGCGGGGAAGTTGAGTTATATCTACTGAATCGGGCAGATTCTCCTATTTCAGGTATTCTTCCACTTACTGCCGACTTGTTTGAACCCGGGAACCTGGAATTGAGCTCCATTCTTTCTTTTGTCGAAGGAGAGAACTATAGAGCTGATACCAGTGAAGGATTCTTTAACCTATCCAATGGGGATGTAAGTGTAGAACTTCCGGCCTTTTCAATAACAAGAATAGCACTTCCTCCAACAGACTCTTTGTACAAGAAGCAATCATATAATGTAGAGTTCGAAATTCTTGATAAAGAGAATGGACTGCCGGTTTCCAATTGTACGCTCGATTTTAACGGTATGCAGCTGATTACTGATGATCAGGGCAAAGCGAATCTTGTAAATCTGGATTATGGTGAATACTCCCTGTCACTTTTGGCAAATGGCTATGGCACCAGAACAATTAACAGGATTGAGATCATATCCGACTCAAGTTTTACATTCTATATGACTGAAGAAAATAATGAGTTTTCAGTCACCCTCAAAGTTCTTGACCGGGCATCAGGGATTCCTGTGAACAGGGCGATAGTAAATTTTAACAATGAACTCGGGAATACAAATAGTTCTGGTGAATTATTTATTGATAAGATGGAAATGTGTGAAATGATCTATAGTATAGAACACTCTGACTATTTTGTCTTTACCAGCTCCTCTGTAATTGCAAGCGATACAATTTTGATCATAGAGTTGACAAGGAAGCTGGCAGACATCCAGTTTGAAGTCAGTAATTCAGAAGGTCCAATTAGTAATGCGTCTGTAAAAATTAATGATTATTCAATATCTACGGATTTCCTGGGAGTTGTTTTTATGGATAAACAACCTGCCCGAGTGGAATATCGCTATAGCATACAGGAATCAGGATATAAGTTTGTTGAGGATACTTTCTTCCTGGAGATTGATACTATTATAAAGGTATTGCTTGAACCAGCGACAGGATTAGATAACGAGCCCTTAGGACAGCTAAAAATTTATCCAAATCCTGTATCTGATATATTATACATAAAATCTACTTACTTAGAAGCCCAGGTAAGCCTGATAAGTTTGGATGGTAAAACTGTACTGAAGAAATTACTAAATGAAAATGGAAGTATTGACATATCCGGAATCTCTGAAGGATATTACTTTTTGAAAGTGCAGACAAAATCTATTAGTAAATCATTTAAAATGTTAATTATCAGATAATTTAAAAAGCCGAAAATTATGAAAAAAGGGATATCAATAACGGTCATTTTATTATTTATAATTAGCCAGGTGGTTTTCAACCAGGATAATTTTATTTATAATGAAAATGGAAGATTATATCATCCAAATGGAGAAGAAGTTGCTCTTTGGGGAGTTAACCTTCAGCCAATGCTTTCATGGGAATACAGGCTTTTAAAAGGAGCAGGTGTACAGAAAGATGCTGAGTCAATTAACAGGGCCACCGATGAAAGTCTTGATGAACTTGAACTCATAGGTTGCAGACTAATTCGCTGTCATCTCACCCCGGCAGATTTTACAGACGATAAAGGCAATCTGGTTGAGACAGTTTTTCTGGATGCTTTGGATTATATGGTAGCTGAAGCTGCCAAAAGAAACATCTATCTGTACATTACTTTTATAAACCATATGGGAAGTGGAGAAGTGAAAAATTCATTTATGCAGGGGTATAAAAAAGACCGGGTCAAGTGGATTGCAGATAAAGAATTCGTAAAAAAATCAAAAAAATATATTACGCAACTTCTCAACAGGGAAAACAAGTATTCAAAATTCCAGTACAAAGCAGATTCTGCTGTCGCTGTATGGGAAATTATCAATGAACCTGACTATTTAAAATACGACACCATTCTAAGTGGTCCATATGCAAAGCAATACAAAAAATGGCTTAAGCGAAATAAGTTAAAGGATGGTAAATTCACATTTTTTAAATACAGGCAGGAAATGGTATTAAACTATATCAATGAAATGTATAATGTGGTGCGCAAAACAGGTGCCAAACAACCCGTTTCCTGGTGCTGCAATTGGCACAGAATGATCATTGGTCATGAAGATGTCTTTGATGCCATTTCACAATCAAAGGTGGAGGCTGTATCATTCTGTAATTATCCCGGACAAAGCGTTTGCAAACATCCTTATTATGAAAATCCTCAAGATCTTACAAAATATAATTATTCCGACTGGTATGTAGATTGTTATGAAAAGGAAGAGTATTATGGATGGACGTTGAAACCGGAATTTCAAAGCAAAGCTAAACTGGTATATGAATTTGAGACATTTTATAATCAAAGTGCTTATTTATATCCTGTAATGGCCGACTTCTTCAGATCTATGGGAGTGCAAATGGCTGCAATGTGGCAATATAGCATGCCTGCATATGCAGAGTACAGGGGAGGTTCTCATGTGCTCAACATCAAGTGTACTCCTGCCAAGGCTGCATCTTTTGCTGTTGCGGGAAAGATATTTGAAGAAACTTCCCTGCTTCAACCCTATCATATAGAATCAACTACAGAATGGCAGACAAACAAGTATATGTATTCCTATAAAAAGAATGTGAGTGCCTTCAGTGACGATAATTATTTTTACCATTCTGCGGATATTGATAATGATTTTAAACTTCAAGCTTCTTCCTCTGTAAAAGAGATCTTTGGATATGGAAATTCACCCCTGGTTAATTATACAGGAACTAGTAATTATATAATTAAAATATCAGATAAAGAATTGGATATTACTATTCATCCTGATGTCAGATACCGAAGAGAGCTATGGAAACTTCACAATATGGACTGGGGCCCTGTCACTACTTTGGATAGCAGCGAGAATCGCACCTTAAAATTGAATCTTAACAACTGGAGTAAAGGAAAGTATACTCTATATGAAATCAAAGATGGTGTGCGTCAGAAAAAAGGTACAATGAATGAACTTACAATGTTTTTGAATCCCGGGCACTATCTGGTAGTTAAAGAATAACGAATAAAGCCAGGTTTTGAATATAAATTTTTAAAGAATTCTTGAAATATGAAAAATAGAACCATTCTTAATCATTGTTTACTCGGATTTGCTGTGTTATCCTCTTCATGCTTGTCAAAAAAAGATAACAAAAAAGAAGTTCCGGAAAGGCCCAATGTGGTAATAATCTTTTTAGACGATTCCGGATTTTCAGATTTTGAACCTTTCCAGGGGTCTGAAAACATAACTCCAAATGTTAGCAAACTAGCGAAAGAGGGAACTGTTTTTACCAACTTCAGGGTTCCACAGGCCATTTGTTCTGCCTCCCGGGCAGCATTAATGACCGGGTGCTATCCAGGAAGGACTAAAGTATTTGGAGCACATGCACCAAGAGAGAAGGGTTTGGATCCTGAATTTGCTATCCTCTCAGAACAATTGAAGCTAAATGGCTATGCCACAGGATTCTATGGCAAATGGCACTTGGGAGATCAACCTGAAACCAGGCCTCATAATCGGGGATTTGATAAATCGGCCGGGTTAATGTATTCTAACGATATGTGGAAACATCATCCTTCAGATCCGGAATTTTGGGGTAAATACCCACTCTCGTATTGGGAAAACGGAGAAATTAGTATTGAAGATGTTGATTCCTCAAAGCAAAAAATGCTTAGCAAATGGAGCACCGAATTTTCCTTAAATTTTATAGAAGAACACAAAGATGAACCCTTTTTTCTCTACCTGGCCTATTCAATGCCCCATGTACCCATCTTTTGTAGCGATGAATTTGAAGGAAAGTCGGGAAAAGGACTATACGGAGATGTGATTATGGAACTTGATGACGGAATAGGCAGACTATTGCACAAGTTGAAAGACTTAGGTTTGGATGAAAATACTATGATCGTTTTTACCTCCGATAATGGTCCCTGGTCCGTATATGGAAACCATGCCGGCCGAACACCTTTTAAAGAAGCCAAAGCAACAAGCTTCGATGGGGGTTTAAAATCAGCACTGATTGTAAAGTTTCCCGGCAGGATACCGAAAGGAGAAACATCAGATAAATTTCTGTACTCCATAGATTTATTTCCAACAATTTGTGCTCTGACAAATAGTCCCCTTCCTGAAAATGAAATTGATGGCGAAAATATAGATAGTATCCTGACCGGAGAATCCGATATGTCCTATAAAAGACCATATTATGCGTTTTCTACCGGAACTACTTTCGAAGGAGTTTTCTCTTCGGATGGACGATGGAAGTTGCATCTTCCTCACGGATACCGTTCAGTCAGGGAGTTCGGAAATGATGGCAAGCCCGGTAAGTATGATCAGAAAAATATTGAGTTAACACTTTATGATTTACAAAATGATCCTTATGAAACCATAGATGTAAAAGATAAATATCCTGAAATATTAGAAAACCTGTTGAAAAATGCAGAATTGCACAAATCCAGATTTTATTCCAATTGAATTCATTATCATCCTTCTCCGGAAAATCTACCTAATCTGATAAAAAGTTATTACCAATAATTAGTATTTGGCAAGATTTTAATAGGAATATGCGTACCAGATATATATTTTTGTAAAATGTCTTAAATAGTTGATAAGTCTGATTATTATGCAAATAAAACTGATTCCCATACTGGTCGTAATGCAACTCATTACGAATTCATCCTATGCTCAGACGGACACCATAAGTGAGAATTTTAATAATATTTGCGAGCTAACCAGTACTCCGGGAAGAACATATGCTATTGAATATACAGGTGAGAATGAAATAAATTGGAGTATTAAAACCCTTTATTCCTCCTCTTCATGGTGGGGTGGTTTAAATGATGATGGGAGTCATATTGATGGGACTATTCATTGTGGAAGCCTTCAATGGGATGAAAGTAACTCAGGCTATGCAAGAGCAATTCTTCCGAATGGAATCTCCTCCCTCTCATTCCAGATGGTATATGGGTTTCAATTGGTTGGAGGATATGTAAAGATAATGATCAATGGGATTGAGATAGGCCGAACTGAAATTCTGGCAGATACAGAAGTGCATACCTACGACTTTCCTGTAAATGCTGCCGGTTCTCTTGATCTGGAGTTAATACCTGTTGTAGAAAGCTCAATTCCTGGGGGGATTATCGTAGATAACCTGACAATTATAGAATCTGATTTGGAAACTCCGTTTTTTAGTGTAGAAAAACTGGATGATTTTGATCCATGGATGGACACTCTTAGTAGTTCTTCTGAAAGTGTGCATTTACACTTGTTTGCTGAGCATTGTTTATATGTAAACGGAGAGTATGTAGAATATTTTGACCTGGCTGATGATGTGGATCTAACGATTGGATCTGTCATAGACCTTATTCCTGGCGATTCGATTATTCTATTCTACAATGGAACTGTTCTTCCGGGTGTCGGCCATACAACAGGAAAATCTGCCTTCGATCTGTATTTCCCGGCAAATATCAGCACAAATTCAATTGAATATGATACTTCTGAGGGTATGGACACCCTGAATGGAGTTGTATCTTTTATTAATGGAAATATAGATTTAGATCTGGTTATATTTAAGATTTCTGATTTGAAAAATGAATACCATATTAATTATAATTTTGAATCATTTAAACCAGAACCTATAGATACCGTAGCCACCGGTTTAGAAAAAAGGATTCAAAATCCTATTTCTGCAGTGAAATTATATCCTAATCCAATACAGAATCACGCCTATTTTGAAACCAGTAAGAATCTGGATTATTTCGAATTATTTGATATGCATGGAAAGCGAATCTTTATTGAAAGAAATCCACAACTGACCGGAGATGGGCATTACAAGCTGGATATTGAATCATTGGATATAGGTTTGAGTATTATACGTTTCACATATAAGGATAACACCTTTGATGCACTGAAGGTGATGGTGCAATAAATTAATCTCTAACATATTAATAGGAAAACCTATGATATATTTTCGTATTGAATCTTTCCCATCTTTTATCCTCAGCTTTTATTTCCTGCACAACATTCTCATTACATTAAAGAAATAGTTATCAATTATAGATCATTGCTTAGCTTTTAGGAGGGCATCTTGTACCCCTGGCTTCCAAGGGCAAGTTGGTTTATAAATAATTCATATCTCACAGCTTCCTATTCTACCAATGTTGAATTTTATTATTAGAAACCTATTGTCTCCATAACCTGTCAATAGAATCATTTCAATTGCTAACATCTGAGTATATTGTTAGGAATGAAGCTTTGAATATAGCCATTCTGGATTGATTGGAAATATGGAACACAATGATAATTAATTCCATATAAATCGGAAGATTAATGAAACTTATTCTTGCCAATGGGATAAAAAAAAGAGGTTGGCCTAATGGTCAACCTCTTTAAAGAAAAAATATTGTTATGAAAAACTTACTATTTTACAATATTCAGTTTGTGTGTAAGAACATCTTGTCCGCAGGTAACAGTTACATAATATAGTCCTGAATTAAAACCACTCACATCTATAACTGTTTTGGAATCACCTTTACTATCAAGATATACAATCTTGCCAGTTATATCGATTATTTTAATTATCGGTTGCTTGCCAGATAAGTTTTCAATATCGATATTCAGCTTGTCATTTGCTGGATTAGGATACATCCTGGATTGCAAGTTGAACTGATTTATTCCAACAGTCGATTTAACACTTATTGATACTTCCGCTGTGGCACTTTTTTCAGTGTCGTCTGCGAGAATTTGAAGCTTATAGTTTCCTGTACTGGCAAAAGTTACTTTTGTTGCAAGTGCAGCTGCATCAGCAAAGCTAACATTTGCTGCAGTTCCTTCAATTACGGACCAGCTGTAGACTAACTCGGATCCAAATGGTAATCCGTCATCGTCAACAGATGCTTCAACATCAACTTCTAAAATATCAGTAATAGTTTTCTGAGAGAAAGTTACCGTTACAGTTGGAGCCTGGTTGCCATCAGGAATCATCTCAGTTAAGAAATCCAGATAATAAACTTTGGTAACTGACAGGTCTTCAGAAACAACCGCTAATTTATCGTCGAAGTTCATATAACCTTCCGTTCTTTCAAAACCGGCTTTATCAACCAATGTAGCTGTAGCTCCTTTAACAACTTCTATATTTCCCCAGAAAAGTTGAGGACTTGATCCCTGAACTAAATTCGAAATGGTATTATTGTCCTGGTCAACTTCATAAATTGATGAGATAACAAAGGCATCACTCGCAGCAGATGCGGGATCAAACCTATAAGTTACCTTATTGATACCGTTCTGGGAAATAACTTCAATATAAATAGAAGCTCCGACTAAAGTCTTAACCATCACCGTATCATAATTGAGTACCTGATAGGGCGCTAATTCTCCGTTTTGATCAATAATACTTGTGTTAGCCAGCGGAGGAGCAACTATATTTGCCATCACATCTTCCAATACAGCACCATAAGTGACTCCTTTAATTAAACCGGTTTCACCGTCAACTTCAAATGTAATACCTGAATTCTCAAGAGCTGTTAACATAGCATTATCATCCAATGGTAGATCTATAATCGCATACTTGGTCAAGTTCTTTCCATCAGTAGATACAACTATAAGGGTATCGTCACCAGCCATATTTGCAGTCAGGTCCTTATCTAATCCACTGCTGCCATCAATTACCGATAAAGTCTGGCCTTCATCTGCTTTGCTAATATTATCATAGAAGGTTTCAAGTGTTACAGCACTAAGATCTCCCTGAATGCTTTGAATGCCTTGATATCCAACACTTACAAGATATAGTGTGGATGTAACAGTTGATTTGTGAGCTGTAACAGGATCAAAAGTGTGACTTCCAATCCATTGGTATACGTTTGGATTTTCAGAATCCTGGGGATTTGATACCCACTCATCCCTGTTGCTTGTGCTGTCTGCGTCAGTATTTCCAGCAAAAATATTTGGTTTACGGCGCATTGACAAATGATAACCCCAGTCTGTTCTTTGATGATCTCCTATCCACATACTCTGCCATGTTGGGATTCCAGCATCTCCAACCATATCAACTAAAGTATAATCTGTAGGATCAGCATTAACCGCTTTGCCTCCGTCAATAATTGTATCATTATCGATCTTGAATAAGTATAGATTTATCCAATGCATTCCCATTTGCAGATCCTTCGCTAAGTTTTCTACACCCCAGGTATTGAAGTTTACACCCAACGCACTAATCCAGTCTCTGCCATTATTTGTGATAACATCACTATTTTCTATGGCATCATTTTTAACCCATTTTGTTTTAATCGGATTTCCAATTACAAATACATCACCCGGGTCAACTATTGGGTTTACTAATGGGTCAAAATAAAGTTTAGCTGGATTAGCAAGCCATTCAAGGGTGTCGTCACTGAATTTGTATCCTGGAACGTAACCATATTTATATCTGTGTTCAAATCCGCTTTGGGTAATATCGGAACCAATTGCACCAATAGCATTTGCGGGGGTTGCCCCATCACTTGTCCATGCAAATAAGTAATTCGACATATCAAGGGGTACATCTCCGACATTTACAAATTCATAGTAATGTCTTTTTGCTCCGGTCACTTCAGAAATGAATGGTTCTGCTACATTTAACTGCAGATCCTGAGGTCTTTTCTCAATTGAAAATAATACCGCATATGATACAACCACTGAACCATCTTCGGACGTTACCGTAAAGGTTGTTGTACGTTCCGCCTGGCTACCTGTTAAGCTGGTTGCCCTTTGTACTTCTATTTTAGAGTTAATATCCATTGGAATAGCTGTAAAAGCCGGAACACTCTTGATTCCATATGGCAGGATAACCTGGTAGGCAGATGAAGTTGGACTGAATTTTGGAATTGTATCTCCCATCCACCCATCTAAATAATAGGGCTTGTCCGGCCATGTTATGGCGCTCAATGACGCATTCTCTCCCTTTGCTATATCAAGAACAGATATATAATACTCTTTTGTAGATGTTCCATCCTCAGCAGTAACCATCAATTTATCACCATCCTTAACATCAACCCTTTCCAAATCATCTACATAATCAATAACCCAGTCAGCTTTAGGAGCTTTTTCAAGGTATAAAAACAGAGTGTCCATTCTGGTGCCAAAAGGAACATTTCCTACGGTATCTATTCCGGGAATATTTTCAGTAACGAAATAAGGTTCCCCGCCCCAAACTTGCCCGTTAAAATCTTCACTTTCAATTGCTTCATAGCGCATCCTTCTTTTAGGAAAGACGAGGGCCATATCCGTTCCGGGCTCAGCAACCTGGAGTGTGTAATCTTTTTCTTCGTAAACATCACCACAAGCCATAAAACGAAGGATGTCTCCATCCCGAACTGTTGAATATGCTGAATCCGCTGATTCAGTATTATCTTCGTTATAAATCCATGCCATACCCGGGCCGATATCAAATTCATTAAGAATTGAATCGTGCTTCAGGATTCCCCATGGAACTGTTAGGGTATTATTAATATCATCGATAGTAATAGTACTTGAATTAAGATTTATGCTATAATTTCCATGAGTACCAACAGTTGTGTAAGGAGTAGATCTGTCAAAACGATTTAATTTGCTATAAGGAGGTATAGGTATCCATTCTGAGTCTATAAGGTCAATACCTCTTGATTGGTCCCAGTTGGTATTTCCTTTGGTCACGCTTGACTTACGAACAAGAATATATTCATTAGAAGCAGCAGTAACTCCTGCGACATCAGATGGAGTATTATCCAAATTATCGCCAGAAGGATTCTTGGCAAGTCTTACCTGGTCCACCATAACAGAGTCGGTTCCACCGGGATAAACATAAAATAATACCGTAGCACCTAAACCGTTCCATAAATTACACATCCAGTCATAATCAACATCTATACTATCAAATCCAAACATTTCCAAATCCGGGCGATTCCAGAATTCAGGCTCGCCGCCTTCAGGATAATGTATGGGAATGTAATGTTCATTCTCAAGAAATGCAGCTTTGTTCCATGTCCATCTTCTCCAATCGAGTTCATTCCCGTCATTTCCGGGAGAGTCCCACACATTATTAACAAGCAGGGTCTGATTAGGTTCTATTTTTACATCTGGCAGCCGTTTTCCAAACCTTGCATCTGGAAAAATTTTTGGTATTGGATCCGTCCAGTCAAATGTACTGGCATTGACCCAACCCGGGACAACACCTAGCCAGAAATTTGACAAATTTAAGGCAGTATCACCCTTGTTTGTCAACTCATAATAGGCACTATATGGTTCACGTCCATAATACTCCGTAAATATGAGAGCTGTAACACTATCTTGCTGGGCCATGACCGGCATGCCCATCAGGAAAATCAATAGTAAGAGAATAATTTTTTTTTTCATCAGCATAATAGATTAGTTTAATAAATAATGTCAACACTAAAATGTTTAATTTTCGGAATCATTAAAAATGCAATTATTAAAACAATGAATACTTTTATAGTATCCACTACAATGTTAAGAAAAAATAGTAATTGATGGTTTATATAAATTTGCC
Source organism: Bacteroidales bacterium (assembly GCA_023135955.1). Taxonomy (GTDB): domain Bacteria; phylum Bacteroidota; class Bacteroidia; order Bacteroidales; genus JAGLSB01. Next base: position 45,515 of record JAGLSB010000509.1, read on the forward strand.
ATTATTTTCAAGCATATATTAATGAATAGCATTTCTACAACAAAAAAACGAAGGTCAATAATTAAGTTGGAAACATGCTAAGACAGCATAATATACTTAATTTACTGATGTTAATTGTTTTGAATCATAGAAAGAATGCCTAATTCCAGACACGAATTATTTTGTAAGATAAATATCGAATTTGTATAATTCTGCCAAAAATTAGATATCAAATGTTTTTCAACAGATTTTTATCTGCCTTTAGTTCCCTTTTATTTCCTTTGAATTAAATAGTCGTTGGTTTTGATATAAATTTCAAGCTGTTTCCGGTAATTTTCTGTGGCAGGTTGATTTCTTCCTCTTTAAAACAGAGCCTTATTAGGCTCAATTTAACCAATCTAAATATTGCAATTTTCTGAAAAGTGTTAAATTGTTTATACCTTAACTTTGTTATGTATATTTGAGCACATAATATGATGCGAAATCTTATTTATTGGTTTTTATACATCAGATGAATTGTCAACAATTGAAAGCCTGGATAGCAAGAAAGTAAATGCGCGGAATCTATATTTTGGCTTAAATGAAAATAGACGTTTCATTTCTTCCTGCCGGAATTTATTTTTTTGCTCTTTCAATTGGACGCGATCAGCACAGTTGAACGCATGATTATCAGGAGATAGATAAAATATCTTAAAGTATGTGGCAAGGAACTACGGATTGTGAGAAATGTATAGAAAAAAAGGAAGCGGTAATTGTTAAAATATAATTTGGCAAGTTTATGTAAATTTCACTTGCTTAAAAGGCTGTAATTTTGAAGAACAAAACTACTTGTATGAGAATGAACAGGCTACTGACTTTATTCATCGTTTTTTTAGGGCTGATAATATATGGTTGTCATGATATTTATGATCAGGATTTATATAAAAGCCCTGACTGGTTGGAAGGAAAATTGTACACCCAGATTCTCGCTCAGGAAAATCTTTCAAAATTTGCTGAATGCCTGAGGATTGTTGGTTACGACACAATTATTGATAAGTCAGGTTCATATACCGTTTTTGCACCTTCTGATGCCGCATTCACAAACTTTTTATTACTTAACAACTATAATAGTCTTACTGATATTCCAAAAGCCGAATTGGAGAAGATTGTTAAGTTCCTTATCATACAAGATGCATGGAGTGAAAATCAACTTAAAATGCTTGATTCTGATGGTTGGATAGATCCACTTGACCCTGATAGCAAACCAAAAGCATATAAACGTCAGACTCTTTTAAAGAATCCAAACGAAAAGTATTGGATAACAAGGTATAAGGATGAGTATACCATTTTGCTTGATTCAACCAACGCTAATGACTATAATATGGTATATACGCGTTCGAGAAAATATGTGCCTATTTTTTTCAATGACTTTTTTGATCTCTATAACCTTAGTTATGAGGATTATGAGTTTTATTTTGACAGACCATTTGAACCTGGTAATATATTTTATGCAGAGGGTAAAGTAATACAGGCAGAAATTTTTGCAGAAAATGGATTTGTATTTGTAATCGACAGGGTAGTTAAACCAATGCTTAATGCAAAGGAATTATTGGAAAACAAATATCCAGGAGAGTCCTACACGCGATTTCTTGGGCTCATCTATCAGTTTCCAAAATTTTCGATGAATCTGGTTGAAACATATAAAACCACTGAAGCCAGAGCTGGTCTTTCTTTTGACACATTGTATGATTTAAGTTATCCAAAGCTTCCCTTTGATCTTCATGAAGAACTTACAGGACCAAGTATAAATGTCTCAAACTATACCTATTTGTCCCACAATGGAGTATATGTCCCTACAGATGATGCTTTCCAGCAATTCCTCGACGAAATTGTGACTATAAATTCAGGTTATCCACATTGGGAAAATTTTGATAGAATTCCCGACGAAGTAAAGCAGATAATCGTAAAATCACATTTCACCACTAAGCCAGTTTATCCTTCTGATATGTTAGAAGGTTTTGAGGATGGTGAAGGAAACATCATCCATCTCGATGAGAGTATTATTATTCGAAAAGAATTTGGTAGTAATTGTACTTTTTTGGGTTTGAATACCACCGTTGTCCCGAGGGCCTTCTCTAGTGTAACCGGCCCCGTTTATCTAAGACCAGGTTATTCACTCTTTATGTATGCAATGCAACTTTCCAAAGTACTTCCCGCTTTAACAAAAATAAATGCTGAGTACTGCTTTTTCCCAATCCCTGATCAAATTTTAAATCTGGATTCATCTCTTATAATAAACTGGATTGATAAAGACTTAAACAGATACAAGTTTTCTGCTTTTAACCGCTTAAATAACGCTATG